>DATECD010000117.1:0-12755 GCA_035287065.1 Chlamydiales bacterium
CTTTTTAGGAAGACAATTGCAAGCGACGTTTAGCAATTCTCTTTTAGGAAGACGATTGGACGGGAAAGGGGATCCCATTGATGAAGGGCCTGAAGTTGTTGGTGATCTCATCGATATTGGTCAACCCTCTTTTAATCCCACTCGGAGAGTGATCCCCCACAGTCTCGTCCGGACAAATATCCCGATGATCGATCTTTTTAACTGTTTGGTGAAATCGCAAAAGATTCCGATTTTTTCTGTAGCAGGGGAACCTTATAACCAGCTACTCATGAGAATTGCAAACCAAACAGATGCTGATGTGGTCCTCATTGGGGGGATGGGGCTCCGATTTGATGACTACCAGGCATTTATTGATAATGCAGAGAGAGCAGGTTCAATGGAAAAGACAGTGATGTTCATCCATCGGGCAACAGAGTCTCCTGTAGAATGCCTTCTTGTTCCCGATATGACCCTTGCTGTCGCAGAGCAATTTGCGCTTGAAGGAAAGTCGGTTCTTGTCCTTTTAACCGATATGACTGCCTATGCGGATGCAATTAAAGAGATCGCGATTACAATGGATCAGATCCCTTCTAACCGCGGATATCCTGGATCGCTTTATTCAGATCTTGCTTTTCGCTATGAGAAGGCAGTGGATATGGAAAATAGCGGTTCGATCACCATTATTTCTGTTACAACGATGCCAGGGGGCGATGTAACTCACCCCGTTCCCGACAATACCGGTTACATCACGGAAGGGCAGTTTTATCTTCACGATGGATCTATTGATCCTTTTGGCTCTTTATCTAGATTAAAGCAGCAAGTAATTGGGAAAGTGACGCGAGAAGATCATGGAGATCTTGCCAATGCGATGATCCGTTTATATGCCGATTCTAAGAAGGCAAAAGAGCGGCAAGCGATGGGTTTCCGCCTTTCTCGCTGGGATGAAAAGCTTTTGCGCTACTCTTTCCTCTTCGAAACGGAAATGATGGATTTGAATGTGAACTTACTCTTGGAAGATGCACTCGATCTTGGATGGCGTATCCTTTCTGATTGCTTTGATCTTGATGAAGTAGGTGTAAAGAAAGGGATAGCGGAAAAGTATTGGCCTAAGACGAAGAAATGAGTGGTAAACTTTCAAAACAAGAGCTTCGCAATCAGCAGACGCGCCTTGCTCAATTTCAGCGCTATCTTCCCACTTTGCAATTGAAAAAAGCGATGCTCCAATTTGAAGTTCTTGGCGCTGTTGCAGAAGTTTCCCATTTAACAGATCTTCTAGCTTTATCGAAGCGTCAAGTGGATGCATTTGCGCCTCTTCTTTTGGAAAAAGTTTCTGTCGATCTTTTGCACAACGCGCAAGTAGCTGAGGTGCAGAAGCACTACGAGAATGTTGCAGGAGTTGAGATCCCTATTTTTCAAAACGTTATTTTTCAAGAGTCAGACTATTCTCTTTTTGAAACACCCGTGTGGACCGATCGAGCAACGGAGATTATCCGCGAACTGATTGTTTTCCGAGAGAAGCTAGTTGTTGCAAAAGAGAAAAAAGAAGCTTTAGAAAAAGAACTAAGAGATGTCTCCATTCGAGTCAATCTCTTTGAAAAAATCTTGATTCCTAGAGCATTAGAAAATATCAGTCGCATACGGATTTTTCTTGGGGATCAGCAACTTGCAGCTGTTGCGCAAGCAAAAGTAGCTAAGGCAAAACTTGCAAAGAATCTGATGGAGAATTAAGGGTACCTTAAGTGATTATCAAGCTGCGAAAATTTCTTATTTTTGGAAGTAAAGGGGACATTGATCAGTTTTTTCTTCTTGCACAGCAAGAGGGATTTCTTGAATTTATCGGTCTTTCTCATAAAAGCATCCTTGAAATGCCAGAAGATGGTAGGAAGCTAGTTTCTGCAATCAAGCTTGCAAAACATCATATTATTCACCCAAAAGAGGCGCCAAGTGAAGAGCCTTTAGTCTTAGCAGATAAGATTCTCATCTTGCAAAAGAGAAAAGAGGCTCTTGCTGAAGAGGAGCGCCTTTTAGAAGGGGAGTTGAGCCGCGTCTTAGTTTTTGGTGATTTTTCTCGAGAGGATATAGAGCTGATTCAGAAAGAGGGAAAACGTGTGATTCAGTTTTTCTGCGCAAAAAATGATCTTGCTGAACAGCTAACACTTCCCTTCGATCTGATTTTTATTGGGCATGAATATGACCTCGATTATTTTGTGACGATCAATAAAGAGAAAGTTCAGCACCCAAAACTTGCTGAAATTCTTATTGAAAGAACAGCAAAAGAGATACGAGATAGACTCTTAGCATTAAGAGAGGAATTTGCCCAGATTGATGTCGATATTAGAGCCTATTGCAATGGACTTGCCATTCTTCAAGATGGACTTAGCACGTATCTCAATGACTATCACTTAAATCTTGCAAAACATGCAGCTTCTTCTCCTCTTGGAGATGCGATCTTTGCAATTGAGGCGTGGGTCCCTGTCAATCGCGTTGCTGATCTTGTTAAGATTGTAGAGGACTTAAGTGTTACATATGAAGAAGTGGCTGTGACCGCTTCAGATTTTATGCCTACTTGCATTGAGAATCGAGGGATAACCCAAGCTGGGGAAGATCTGATTCACATTTATGATACTCCTTCTGCTCAAGATAAAGACCCTTCAGCGTGGGTGCTCTTCTTTTTCTCACTTTTTTTTGCCATCATTATTTCAGATGCTGGGTATGGGTTAATTTTTCTGATCATTACTCTTATTTTAAAATGGAAACTCTCCCCCGAAGCGGGAGAGTCCATGAAGCGATTTGCAAATTTAAGTTTGATCTTGGCTTTAACAACAATTGCTTGGGGATGTGCGACGGCTTCTTTTTTTGGCATTGAAATTGGTCCAAATAATCCAGTTCGCAAATCTTCTTTTATCCATTATCTTGCTCAAAAAAAAGCAGATTACCATATTGCAAGGCAAGATGATGTGTATCAGAGCTATGTCAAAGCGTTTCCAGCTGTTGCAAACGCTAAAGATGGTCATGACTTTCTTGTGAAAACGGAATATCTTAAAGAGGGAAAAACAAAATATAAAGCACTTGAAGATTTTTATCTCAATGCTCTTCTTGAAATCTCTTTGATTGTTGGGATCCTTCACCTCTCAACTTCCATATTGAGAAGTACGTTTCGCAATCCAGCAGCGCTTGGTTGGATCTTTTTCATGATTGGGGGGTATATCTATTTCCCATTTTATCTCGATATCACGACGATAGCAAATTTTCTTCACATCATCCCCAAAGGGGCCATATCTGAAATGGTGGGGTTATTTTGCTTAGGGTTTGGTCCATTCCTTGTGCTCATCATTTCTTTGATTGAAGGGAAGCGCTGGATGGCGCTCCATGAACTGACAAATGGAGTCCAGGTTTTTTCAGATGTCTTGTCCTATCTTCGCCTTTATGCACTGGCGCTTGCAGGGATTGTGATGGCAGAGACGATGAATGATACATTAGGAATTGAGTTAGGATTTATAGGAACGCTCCTTGTCATAGGGATCGGGCATGCCATGAATATTTCCATGTCTGTCATGTCTGCGACAATTCATGGACTACGACTCAATTTCTTAGAGTGGTATCGTTATAGCTTTGAAGGTGGGGGACGCCTTTTTAACCCCTTAAGATTATACAAATAGGAGTAGTGTTTTTATGGATATCGATATGATCGGGCCCGCAGCAGTGATGACGCTTGGCTGTTTGGGAAGTTCTGTTGGGTGCGGCGTTGCGGGTATGGCTTCTCATGCGATCATGAGCCGAGTAGAAGAAGGACACGCAAAGTTCATTGCTCTTGCAGCGATTCCCGCTTCTCAGTCCATTTATGGGCTGATTTTAATGGTGATGATGAAAGCGGCCATTCGAGCTGGGACCCTTTCTGGAATTGGAGGCATAGGCATTGGCTTATTTGTCGGTTTTGCCCTCATCGCCTCTTCTGTTTATCAAGGGAAGTGTTGCGTAACTGCCATCCAAGCGGCAGCCAAACAGCCAGCAATTTACGGAAAGACTCTTGCATCCATTACGATCATCGAGTCATTTTCGCTCTTTGCCTTCGTTTTTGCGCTCCTCTTGATCTAACTTATCGTGACTACTCGCCCACTTTTAGACGGGCGAGTAGTCACATGTTATCAACTAAAAAACACACTCTATTTATTATTAAATACAATTGCATTATAATTAACAGAATTGCTTGTTTTTTGTTTATGTCTATTGATGTATTACGCCAAAGAGAATTAAATCATTTTTCAGATCACTTCAGTAGTGATAAAATAATAAATAATTTAGTTGAACTTGAGATGGTTGGCGCTCCCCCTTCTGCGCTATATCGGCATGTGATTGTTCCATCAACGCCAGAACAAAATCGGTTACTTGAAAAAAAAATTCAAAAGCTTACGGGATTTTGGGGGCTCGGGATTGCAAGAATCCAACAAACTCTTTTATCGACCTGGTTTCTTTTGGGGATGGTGAGTGTTTTAGTCTTAGGAGGGGGGCCTTTTGGGATGACGGTAGCAGGGGGAATTCTTCTAGCTCTTATGATTCTATTTGCCCTTATGGCTACTTTCCATGAGCTTTCTGAGCTTCGCGAAGAGGGATTAAAACTTGAGGCTGAAGGAGGAGATCCATTTAAAAAAATTCCTCTCTGGAAAGGTGTATGTATTTTCTTTAAGCATTTTGGGAGACCGGGGATACAGATCCAATCTCAATTGGATAAGGTAAAAAAGATCATGGAGTCACCCGAAGGAATTTCTTTTGCTCTTTCTAAAGGTGATAAAAAAATTTTAGAGCGTTATGACAAGCTCGATCACCAGTTTTATAAAGAAGATGCGCAAATTATTATTAATAGGCTTCATGGCGGAGAAAGTATTTATAAAGAAAGAATTTTAGAAATTCAAGAACAACTTAATCTAGTAAATAGATTTTGGAGAGATCGTTTTAGTCCGAATATGCAAAGCGCACTTTTGAATGTTTGGATGGTTACACAAATTCTTTCAACAGCTTTGGGAGGTCCTATGATCTTAGGGGCCGCTGTCTTTGTGGATGTGCTTTTATATTTAATAAGTTCTATTGCTTTATCTCTGTACGATTTAAAGACGAAAAAGATGGGCGTTATGGAGATAGGGACGATGTTTCTCTACAATTTTTTCTGCCCTTCAGCTTACTTAACACAGCAAACCATCAAAAAACATGAACTTGAAAAAGAATTAGAACTCCTAATTGCTTATGAAGAGGTGTTATTTCCTAAGGAAGAAACGCATTTGTCACATACCCGAAAAAGCGTCGAAAAAAAACGTGAAGCGTTGATTGCGCACTTAGAAGCTGGACTATCGATTCATCGGAATTCCGAGGCGGGCTAGCAAAAAGCGGGAAGTTAAGAGTGGATGGCTTAAGAAGTATTTCACAAGTGATAGATAGGTAATGGAGTCTAATTTTTTTTCAATCGGCGGGTGATAAAGGAATCCATCTTCGATCCAGTCTCGGTAAGGAGGGGGAAGAAGCTTTGGAAGGCCTTGTAAAGGGAAAAAGGCGATATTTCGCGTCTCTTCAGATAAAGAAAGTTCCCCTTCGATGCGCCTACATTCATAAAGATGTGTGGTTTTTGTTAAGCGATTAATGGGGTGGTAGCAACCGATAAGCCGATCTACCTCCACTTTTAAGCCCGTCTCTTCTAAAAATTCCCTCACAATTGAATATTGAGGATCTTCCCCTTTTTCCACTCCACCTCCAGGAAGGACCCAAACAGGGACGTCTCTTCTTTCAACAAGAAGCACCTCGGTTCGATCAGGAGAAAAAAGGAGTCCAGCAACACTTTGAATTTCTTTCATCCTGACTATCCTATCATCCTGCCATTTTTCCTAAAAATAATAGCAGGATGATAGGATGGTCAGGATAAAAGATGGAAAGAGGATTCATCATATGTTGCAAAAGGTTTTGCCTCTTTGGTTTGTTTTTCTTGTGGGGTGTATGAGCAATCACTTCTATGTTCAGCAGGGGAAAATTGATGCGAGTACTTTAGCGAGTTCTCATCTTGGAACCCCAGATCCAAGGCTACAGACCCCTCCGCAGGGAGATGAGCTTTTAGTTAGCTGGCATTTCCCTAAAGAGTTACTTGAAGAGATCCTTACGTTGGAGTTTACAGTCCGCTTTTGGGATGGGAAAGAGGAGCAGTTTTTTTATCCCATTGAACGGAAATGGGGATATAAGCAGTTTTTCTTTACTCAAGAGGGGAAAGAGATCCTCACTTATCTTGTTCGAGCTCTTTCAGAAAAAGGGGAGGTCGTTGGTTACTGGGAGCATCAGCTCTGGACGCCTCTTATTGAGATAGGGCGCTGAGGTTAGTGCCAATTTCTTGAAGTTGCAATTCTATTTGCGTTAATGTTTTTTGTAATTTTTCAACGATTTCCTGGGGAGCTCTTGCTCGAAAATCGGAATTTGCAAGTTGAGTTTCAATATTGGATTTTGTCTTTTCTAGTTTTTCTCTCTCTTTTTGAAGACGAGCTTCCTCTTTCTGCTTTAAAGAGGCGGGAAGGGGGATAAAGAGTTCCATTCCCTCCCACAGTTTACGCGCGCCAAAGTGAGAGGGGCTTTTTTCTGCAAAATGGATTTCTGATGTAGGTGTAAGCGCAAGGAGAAGGTGTTTTTCTTTTTTCACAAGCAATAGAGAGTCAAGTTCAGGTCCAATGAGATACATTTCTGTTTTTTCAGAAGGGGGGATTGCCATCTCCGTGCGAATATTGCGGACTGTCTTCACAAGTTCGATAAGGAGTGTAAACTCTTTTTCCGCATTGAGATCTTGAGTGCGGAAAGGGGCGGGGACAGGATAGGGTGCAACTGTGCAGCATTTGGCTTGAAGCGCCTCAGTTGCCTCTTGCGTGTATGGATCCACATCCAAAGAAGAAACATGAGAAAAATGGGACTTAAAAAGAGAGAAAAGCTCTTCTGTAATGAAAGGAATAATGGGGTGTAGGAGACGAAGAGAGGTCAAAAGGATGATTGCGAGGAGCTTTCTTCTTTCCTCTTGCGTTGTTGCATCGCCCCTCTTGCCAAAAAGGAGAGGTTTGCTCGCTTCAAGATAAATGGAGCAAAAATCATTCCAGAAAAATTCGTAACCAAGAGTTGTTGCGCGATCAAATGCGTAATTGGAGAGCGCTTCATCCATCTCCTTGATGGTCCGGTTTAAGACAGAGAGGATCCAGCGATCTTCTAAAGAGAAAACCTTTAGATCAAGACCTTGGCAAAATGTTTGCGGTAAGAGCGCCTCAATGTTGAGAAAGACAAATCTTGACCCGTTCCAGATCTTATTCACGAAATTTCGGTACTCTTCAAAGCGCCTTTCATCAAGATCAATTTGCCTTGCTCCTGTTGCGCTTGATGCAAGACCTAAACGCAATGCATCTGTGCCGTAAGTGGAGAGCACTTCGATGGGGTCAATGATATTGCCCTTTGTCTTAGACATTTTCTCCCACTTCGACTCAATGTCTGAAGGGAGCTTTTCCCCTAAGTCGTAACGCTTTTTTTCCTCTTTTGTAAGATAGGAAATGGATCCATTTGACTCTTTTCTCCAATACGATTTCCCATAGATAAGTCCGTGAAGAAAAACTTCGTGAAAAGGGGGCTCATTTGAGAAAAATTCTCCCATCAAGATCATTCGCGCAACCCAGAAAAATAAGATGTCGTGTCCAGTAACGAGTACAGAAGTGGGATAGAAGCGTTTCAGTTCCGGGGTTTTTTCTGGCCAACCCATTGTGGAAAGGGGCCAAAGAGCAGAAGAAAACCAAGTATCTAACACATCGGGATCTTGCGACCACTCAGTTGGGTTTTTTGCAACTTCAGGAGGAACCCCTTCCCCTCCGTAACAGAGGATCTGATCCCCTTTGTACCAAATGGGAATTTGGTGCCCCCACCAAAGCTGTCGTGAAATGCACCAGTCGCGTAAGTTTTCAATCCAGTGATAGTATGTTGCTTCCCAATGCTGAGGAATCAACTGGATCCGCTTCTCTTTCACAGCAGAAATCAACTTCTCCTTGAAAGGAGCCATTTTGATAAACCACTGCTTGGAGAGATAGGGCTGAAGGATTGCTTTTGAGCGATAGGAGACTCCTACGCGTAAAAGATGGGGCTCCTCTTTTTCTAAAAGGCCCTCTTGTTTCAAGCTGTTAACGACCGCTTTTCGCCCCTCTTCAACAGGTTGGCCAGCAAAGATTCCTGTTTTCTCATTGAGCCTTGCATCCATTGTCAAAATATTGATGAGAGGGAGCTCATGCCTTCTTCCCACCTCAAAATCATTGAAATCATGAGCGGGTGTTACTTTGACAGCACCTGTTCCAAAGGCAGGGTCGACAAAGGGGTCGCCGATAATGGGGATCTCTCTATTAGACAAGGGGAGAATCACTTTTTTTCCGATCAAATGGCGATACCGTTCATCTTCTGGGTGAACAGCAACAGCTACATCTCCAAAAAGGGTTTCAGGTCTTGTTGTTGCAACAATGAGAAAGCCTTCTTTGTCGACGAGTGGATAACGAATATGCCAAAGGAAAGAAGGGAGCTCTTCATGTTCCACTTCATCATCGGAAAGAGCTGTTTGCGCAACGGGATCCCAATTGACGAGATAGTCGCCTTGATAGATGAGCCCTGCATCAAAAAGTTGTTTGAATGCGGTGCGAACGGCCTGGTTGCTTTTTGCGTCCATTGTAAAACGCAATCGGCTCCAATCACAGGAGCAGCCAAGTCGTTTCAGTTGAAAGAGGACTTCTCCTTCACACTGCTCTTTCCATTCCCAGAGGTGGGCTAAGAATTCTTCGCGGCGAAATTCATGTTTCCTTTTTCCCGTTTTTCGAAATAACTCTCTTTCCACGACCATTTGCGTTGCAATGCCCGCATGGTCAGTTCCTGGCACCCAAAGCGCTTCAAACCCCTGCATTCTTTTCCAACGGATCAAAAGATCTTGCAATGTGTCGACAAGGGCGTGCCCCATGTGGAGTTTTCCTGTGACATTAGGGGGAGGGAGCACAATGGAAAATGGGGGTTTTTTAGAGTTGGGGTCGGCTTGAAAATAGCCCCCTTCATCCCAAAATGAGACCCATTTTTCTTCAAGCGCTTTCGGATCGTATGCTTTTGCTAGGAAAGACATGGGTAGAAGAGTAACAAAAGAGGGCTTTTTCGCAACGATTATACGACTTAACAATGAGAAAATTTTACCGCAAAGCGACAACACGGCCGTTATCAAAGCGTTGTAAAAATGCACCACAGAGAGAGAGATGTTTTTGGATGTTATATTTAATTTCTAAGCATATGTATTTAACCTATTCTCTCTGTGGTGTTTATCTCTGTGGTGCATTAAAGCGACAACACGGCCGTTATCAAAGCGTTGTAAAAATGCACCACAGAGATAAATACCACAGAGAGAGATGTTTTTGGATGTTATATTTAATTTCTAAGCATACGTATTTAACCTATTCTCTCTGTGGTGGTTCTCTCTGTGGTGCATTTTTACAACGTTTTGATAATTAAGCTCACATTGATTTCTCTGGTAGTGTGCCTGTGACTTGAGAGTAGAGCGAGAGCTGGCGGTTTAGCTCTTTTTTCTCCCACCAAAAGGCGCGCTCGATCCACCCCTTTTTCTCATCGAATTTTCCTGAGAGAAAGAGGCTGGGAAGAGCAGAGGTGGGGGGATAAGGGGAATCGAGAACAGCTCCAAAATGGGAAAGGGCAACACTTGGACCTTTTTCTAGATGGAGCCAGGTACCGTAAGGAAAATGGAGCGGGGAGTGCTCTTGCATGATGGCGGCAAGAGGGGCTTTTCGAAAAATGGCTTCAGCTTCTGGTAATTTTTTTTGGAGAAGATAACACCAGGCAAAAAGCGCATCGAAAGAAAGCCGTTCTTTGGGACGCATTTTACTTGTGTCGAGTTCATGATTAAACCACTCGATGAGATCGAGTTGTCCAACATTTAAAGCGCGCGACATTTGATAATAAAGAACGCGCAAATCTCCACGGTCAAAAGAGGGGAGTTTTGGGGTAAGTGGGGTTAAGGCTTGTCTAATCTGTTCAACGCAGGGCGATGGACAGCTAAGATATTTCTCTACTTTTTCAAAGGCCTCTAGTTCCACAAGACAAAAAAGGGCATTGGCAAAGGCAACTTCGTGATGTGAAATTTTTTTTGAGAGGACATCGAGGATTTCAACTAAGATTGGCGTAGCTGCAAGCCAGAAGGCAAGGGGGATGACAGTTGAGAGATGGGGCTCAGTTGAGTCCTCAATGAAGGGGAGTGGTTCCCAATTTTGAACAAGATTTTCAATTAAAGAGTGGCTGTCTGGATGATCAAGTAAGTCGGGGATATGGCGCAACGCGATCAGTATCATTCGGTAAGCTGCCTCTCGATTATTGAGAGAGCTTTGGTGCATTCGATAAAGGATTTGTTCTTTAAGCATCGGAAGTTGCGGATGTTTAGGGAATCTTCTTAATGCAAGTTCCAAGCACTTGGCTTCCTCTTCTAAATCGCCAAGCGTTTCATAGACAAATGCTTTTCCTAAGTATTCAAGGGGTGCACCTGGTGTCCGGTAGAGTTTTTCAAATTCTTTTAGGGCAAGATGGATGTAACGATCCTCTTTTAACGCTTTCCCTTTTTCTAAAAGAGTAAGACCTGCCCGAAAAAGGGCTTCTCTTCCCTCCATCCGTCCGGGAAATGCCTGTCCGATACGGCGGTACTCGCGAAGAGCTAGGTCATAGAGTTTATGACTTAAAAAAGAGTTGGGAACAGCAAGGCAGCGCACCATCACATCATTTGTTCGATCGAAGATATTCCACTCTTTGATCTCAAAGGAGTTATCTTTTTGTAAAAGTCCTAAGTGGTGACCTGCAAGGGGAAGATGGCTTGTGAAACTAATTTTAAGTTGCCCATCGAGATAGAACTTGAGTTGGTCGGCAATCTTTTCAATCCGGAGTTTGTGCCATTCATTCGATTTTGGGAAGACCCCTTTTGCCTCCATCACTTGCACATTGTTGCGGAAAAGGCGGCAAGAGGGATCTTTTTCAGACCCAATCCAGAGGCAATATCCCTCTTCTAAACTCTTTCTGCCCCCCGACTCAGGCACATTCAAAAGAAAGCCAACCCCTTGCCCCTCTTTTCCCATCCGGATCTCAATTTCGATCATCAGGTTTTCTGGATAGGGAGTTTTCGAGATCATCAACACTGCCCACTCTGTCCGATCTAGTGAGCGGGTGATGGCGACTTGTTTTGCTAAAAGGATATGTTCCTGAAATTGCCAATCCTCTTTTCTATTCAGATCAAGCGTTCCGAAAAGAGCCCAATCGGGCTTCCCCTCGATATAGTTTTTAAGGTCTGCAATCAGTTGTTCCACATTTTCATAGCGCTCTTTAGGGTCACTTGCGAGGCACTTTTTGCAAAGTGAAGAGAGCTGCGGAGGGATATCTCGATAGGGAGCAGCTTCAATGGGATCGATGAGTGACTCTAAGGAGGCGATCTTCCGAAATTGGGCAATTGTTTTTCTTTGGAAAGGGAGCTGAAGAGTTAAGATTTGGTAGAGGATCACACCGAGCGCATAGAGATCTGTTTGCGTCGATGAATGATTGTCCCGAAGCCTTTCTGGCGGCATATAGGCAAGAGTTCCTGCAATTTTGCCAGGCCTTGTTAGGTGTTCCTCTTTTTGTGGGAGCTCATTGAAAGGCTCCTCTTTTTCTAACTGATCAATAAAATCGGCAATGCCCCAGTCGAGAATCATCACCTCTCCATATCGTCCCACAATAATATTTTCAGGTTTTAAATCGCGGTGAATAACCCCTCTTGAATGCGCGTAAGCAATCGCTTGGCAAACCTGAAGAAAGATGCGAGTAAGAGAGGGGATTGAATAACCGACAGGGTGTTCATCGGTTTTTGTCCTACGGAGAATTTGCCTTAACATTTCTCCTTCGATATAGGGCATCGTGTAGTAGGTCTCATCTCCTCCATTTGCAATGGAGAGAATAGGGACAATTGATGGATGGGTCAATGCACTTGCCACATTGGCCTCTCGTAAAAAACGGCTCTGGATCACAGAGCTTGCGCGAAGTTCCGGGCGAATCCTTTTTAAAGCCACTTTCCTACCACATGAGGGGTCCTTGGCTAAAAAAACTTCTCCCATCCCCCCCTTCCCTAAACTTTGCAAAATCTCATAGGGACCAATGAAGTGGGGATGCTCGCCCACTTTGGGGGAGGTGGATAAAGAGTCAATTGCGTCTTCTACGTGCATGATGACAAAAGGTAATCCCATAACTAGCGGCTATTGCGCAAGAGTTTTTTCTTTTGTATGATTCTTTTCATGCATAAAAAATTGATTGCTCTCACAGGAGATAGACCTTCGGGTAAGCTCCATTTAGGCCATTACGCTGGCTCTTTAGCTGCAAGAGTTCGTCTGCAAGATGAATGTTCCCAGTTTGTCATGATTGCAGATGTCCAAGCCTTGACCGACCACGCTCATGAATCAGAACTTGTTCGCAAGCATGTCTTAGAAGTGATGCTCGACTATTTAGCCGTCGGGATTGATCCTAAAAAGACAACGATCTTTATCCAGTCGCTCATCCCTGCTCTTCCTGAATTGACACAGTATTTTTTGAATCTTGTGACCTGGAATCGGCTCAAGCACAATCCAACCATTAAACTAGAGATTCAGCAAAAAGGGTTTGGAGAGGAAGTGCCCGCCGGCTTCATGGTCTATCCAATTTCTCAAGCAGCTGATATCACAGCGTTTAAAGCAAATCTTGTC
>DATECD010000118.1:0-7193 GCA_035287065.1 Chlamydiales bacterium
TCTTAAGCGCTTTTGCCCGTAAATCTTACTTTTACCCAGATACCCCGCGCAATTTCCAAATCACGCAATTTGAAAATCCCTTAATCCGCGGTGGCTCCATTACAATCGACATTGATGGCATTGCAAAACGGTTTCCGATTAAAGAAGCCCATATCGAAGATGATGCGGGCATGCTCCGCCACTTTACCCACTTTGCAGGTGTCGATTACAATCGAGCAGGGGCGCCTTTAATTGAGATCGTTTCTGAGCCCTGCTTTCATAGCGCAAAAGAGGCTTCTCTCTATGCGATGGAGGTGCGCGCAATTCTCCTCTATCTCGATGCGTGTGATGGAAATATGGAAGAGGGAAGCCTCCGCATCGATGGGAACGTCTCGGTTCGCTTAAAAGGAGAAAACATCTTACGCCCCCGCGCTGAAATTAAGAACCTCAACTCGTTCTCTTTTCTTGAGATGGCCATTGAATCAGAAATTACCCGCCAAATTGCCCTTTACGAAAAAGAACCAAATCGCCCCCACTTAGAGCTTATTCCCCCAGGAACCTACCGTTGGGACCCCGATGCCAAACAAGCGATTTTGATGCGCGCAAAAGAGAGCTCTGATGACTACCGCTATTTTCCAGAACCCGATCTTCCTCCCATTTTTCTAACGACCTCCTATATCGATGAGCTCCGAAGTACATTGCCTGAACTTCCTCGCGATCGCTTCAAACGGTATGTCTCAGATCTTGCGTTAAATAACCAATCAGCCTACGTCCTCACACAAGAAAAAAAACTCTCTGACTACTTTGAAGAGGCAAATACAATCTGCAAAAGCCCAAAAAATCTCTGCAATTGGATGATTGTTGAATTTGTGGGAAGACTAAAAGACACAGGGAAAAAGTTTGTCGATTTAGGGATCTCTCCTAAGCACCTTGCGGCATTCATTCAGATGATTGATCAAGGAAAGATCACAGGCCCCATTGCAAAACAAGTTGCAGATGAGATGGTCGCTTCCCCTTGGAAAGATCCTGAGCGGATCGTCAAAGAAAACCCCAACTACCAGCCACTTGATGATGCGGAAACAATCGAAAAGTTTGTCGACGAAGTGCTCGCTGCCAATCAGCAATCCATCCTCGATTTCCAAGCAGGTAAAGAGCGTGCGTTTGGCTTCCTTGTCGGTCAGGTGATGAAGTTAACGCAAGGAAAAGCCTCCCCCTCTATTGTCAATAGCCTCCTTCGTCAAAAGCTACAAAAATCATGAAGCTAACTATTTTTCGGAGTAAAGAGGCTCCCATTCTCTATGGTCACCCATGGATTTTCCCAAAGGCAATCAAAGATGACCCCCAAAATCTCCCTGCTGGCTCTTGGGTTACTGTATACAGTGAATCAGGAGAGTGGCTTGGAAGTGGAGTCTACAATCCCCACTCTTTGTATAGAGTGCGCATCCTTCAAAGAAAGGATGCTCTTTTTTCCTTAGAAACTACGATTGAATATCATTTACGAAAGGCCTTGGCTTTACGCACCACCCTCCTTCTCCCCAATGCATTGACAAATGCCTATCGCCTACTCAATAGCGAAGCAGATGGCCTCTCCGGTCTAACAATTGATCGCTTCAATAACACGCTCGTCATCGCCCCTTCTGCTTATTGGGCAATGGAGCACAAAGACCTCATCCTCCATTGCATAAAAAAAGTACTTCCGCTCATTGCAATGGAGCAAGCAATAGAGCAAATCGTATGGCATCCCCAAAATAAAGCGCTTGTACAAGATGGGTGGTCTTCACCTGAAGAACCTAAAAAAGAACCTTTTTCCCCCACCCAAGTTCTTGAAAATGGGATCGCATTCCATGTCGATTTCAACCAGATGCAAAAAACAGGTCTTTACTTAGATCAGCGTGAAAATCATGAGCTCATCGGTGCGCTTGCTCAAGGCAAAAATGTCTTAGATCTCTATACGTATACAGGAGGCTTTGCTCTCCATGCAGCAAAAGGAGGGGCGATCTCTATTACTGCGGTCGATAGCTCAAAAGAGGCGATCTCGATTGCAAAACAAAATGCCGAACTCAATCACTATTCAAACATCGAGTTTCTTACAGGCGATGCAAGAGAGTACCTAACTCAAGCAGGTAAATACGATCTTGTGATCTTAGATCCCCCAAAACTCATCCCCTCACAAAAACATCTTTCTCAAGCGAAAAACTACTATAGATTCTTACATCGCGAAATCTTCCGCACAATGAAAGAGGATTCTCTTCTTTTAACCTGTAACTGCTCTTATGCCCTATCCACTCAAGACTTTCTGAATCTTATTTCAGAGCAAGCATTCCTCGAAAAAAGAACCATCCAACTTCTTGGCATCTACGGCCCTTCCCGATGCCACCCGATCCTTCCCTCATTTCCCGAAGGTCAATACCTGACGGCGCTGCTTCTTGCTCTTTGATAAAATTATAAATTCCGTTGCTGTTTTGGTAATAATCCAGCCGCGTCTTTGTCTTCTAATTCCAGCTTGGGTTTAGTTTTTTTTAGCCGTTTTTCTACGTTCTTGATTGGTTCTGCTGGGGGGATATTTTCTGGCATTGCAACGCCAATCTTGGCAATAGCAGCCCGGACTTCTTTACCTACCATTTCATGAGTTTCGATTGCGTCTCTCTGATTCTTGATTTTCTCTTGTTTGAGCTTTTCTCGAGTGTGAGTCATACGAAACTGGTTAGCAGCAAGCTCAACCGCGTTCATACGATCCATGAGTGGTTCTTTCGAAGTAATTCCTTTACGTGCTTTGATCGCATCAACCCCCAAGCCTCCATATAATCCTTTATACCCCGCATCATGGAAAACACCGAACATCTTGTTCTGCACTCCTGCATCGCGCGCAGCTCCAGATAATGCCTTGAATTCAGTCGCTGTCTGTTTCCTCAACTCAAGGCGCTCTAGATCGGCAGACATTTCATCGGAGAGTTCTTGTCTACGTGTTTGGATAGCGAAATACTTCTGAGCCTCAGCGATTTCTGGTTTTCTTGGATCACCATTCTGTGCAATAAGATAACAGGCAAAACGAGAGAGGTGCCAATCCTCGACTTCTCTTTCTGTTTGACTTCCGATACTGACCATTTTGCGCACGTCCGCAAAATGGTTTTGCGGATCATTGCCCGATTTTTTACAGGAAGTAACTGCTTTTTTTAGGGCGTTTTCAAAATAACGCCACTGAGAATAGCCAAGACAAGCTTGCAAATCTCTTGCGCTCCAATATTCTATCTCGTATTGATTGAGTTTTCTCAGGGACTCAAATGAGAGATTAGCACTTGCGACTTGCTTGCTATCTGAATTTTCCATTTAGAACTTCCGCGTAAAAAAATTTTTAGAAACCTAAGATAAACTGACTGAAAATATTTCTCAATATGACCGCCGTTCATTCAGATTTTTTTTTATCAACCTGATTTCACCTTTCCTAGCCTCTATGGTTTCTACCTCTGTGGTCGTGCTTTTTTCTTTTTCCCAATATCAAATGCATGGTATGACATAAAGTCATGAACAAACAAAAAAGCTCTCTTTACTCGCTTATCTTTACGATTTTTAACGATGCCTTAGGGTGGGGAGTTGTTTTGACAATCTTTGCACCATTGTTGATGAATGAATCCAGCCAGTTCCTTCCTGAAGGATCTAGTTTGCAAACACAGACGAGCACGGTAGGCCTTTTACTCGCATGCTTTCCCTTCACGCAATTTATTTTCATGCCGATTCTCGGAGCTCTATCTGACAATTTTGGAAGAAAAAAACTCCTGATCTGGACAACGCTTTTTGCAGCTTTCACATTCGCTCTTTCTGGCATAGCAATTGCCGCGAAAAGCCTCTCTCTTCTCTTTTTCTCCCGAATTTTATCAGGGGTTTTTTCTGCCAATGCAGCAACAGCTCAAGCTGCTATTGCTGATACGAGTTCAGAAAGGGCAAAGGGAAAAAATCTCTCCCTTGCGGGAATTGCAGGAGGACTCGCCTGGATCGTCGGCCCCCCATTAGGAGGCCTTCTTTCATCTGAGGATTATCTCTCTTGGGCTAATTTCACAACTCCTTTCTGGTTTGTCACAGCTCTTTTTCTTCTTAACTACATATGGCTTGCATTCAGCTTTGAAGAAACCTTTGTCAAAAAGAAAAAGCAATCACACGACTGGAAACAGGAGATCAAAGACCTCTTTAAATTATCAAAAATCGATAAGATGCCCGCTTGGCTTACGATTGCTTTTCTTTTCTATCTTGGCTGGGGCTTTTTTCTACTCTTTTTCCCCACTCTTTTGGTACAGCGCTTTGGATTAAACCAAACAAATATCGGATTTCTCTCTGGATATGTTTCTATTTTTTGGCTAACAACATCGATTGTTTTGAATCGCGGAATTGCTGAAAAATTTAAACCGGAAGGTTTTATTTTACTCAATCTCCCCATTTTGGGGGTCTTAGTCCTCCTTCTCGCATTTGTCCCAGCAACAAGCTGGTGGTATGTCATTTTACCTTTTGTTGGAATCACAGCAGCGTTAACCTGGATCAATCTGCTCGCTTTTCTCTCAAACCTAGCCGGAAAAGAAAATCAAGGAAAAGTATTTGGCATCGGCCAATCGCTTATGGCGCTTGCAACCTTCATAAGCCCGATTCTTTCGGGCCCTCTTGCTGCAATCGATGAAAAAATCCCCTTAAGTGTTGGAGGGGCAATCATCACATTCATTGGAATCTTTGCCATTCTCTACTATTTTCATCGGCACCGCACCACTTAATTCCAGTTAAAACAAACTGCTTACCAAGTAACTGTCTTTCTAAACTCTTTCCATGCCTCGAGGAGATGGGTGAAAACTTCTTCCTCGCTCTCACTAAATCGTTTCGCCACGTACTGACGCCATGGTAGCGATAAACGTTCGATAGAATCGTCAAAGTTCTCTTTTTCTTTAGAAGGAAAAGAAATGCCATAACCAACAGATGTTAAGCTATCTGTTAACATTCCCAAAGTTACTGAAAGGTATTTCTTTACATCTACCTGAGTTTCGCCGTCCTGAAGGTTTTCGATATATCGATGCAGGGACTTCAATTGGTTAACATAATGCGCTTTTGTCTTAATATATTCTTCTTTTCCATCCAATATTGCAGTAAGTATGGGAATAAGATGGTAATGATGATCATGAACAAACTCTTTATTCAAAGATAAAACAGCATCATGAGAAAAATAGCTCGTCGCATAGGAAATATCATCTGCAATCCCATCACTAGAAATGACGCTTAAAATTGGTAAATCCATCATAGGATGGTTCATCCGAAGATGTTCCCAACACCCAAGTAAAGCTTCTAGGTCCGGTATTTCCATCATCACATTTTCATTGTGATCCTTATAAGTTCGATATCCAAGCTCTTGCAGAATAGGAACGGCTGCCTGTAACGGTGTTTCTGGTTCCCAGTCATGAAAAGCAGGTAAATCTGTATTAGGAATCTTCCAAGATGTTTGAACGGTAAAAGCGCTCAGTTCAAGCGCAGGAAAAATCTCTTTTTTCCTCCGCTTTAAACGACTCGCTGGCAAATTATCCATTAGTTCTGGATCATAGCTCTCGAAAATGAATGGCACGCTATCATCGTATTCTCGTCTTGCTTTGAATAGATAAATGAAGCCATCTCCTCTTCGAGATAGCTTACGTCCCACACACTCCCAAAACGCTGAAGATTTGGCTTCACATGCTTTTTTTTCCATCTCACAAAGATGCACTTTTACAGACTCGGGTATACCGAAACAACTTGAAGAATCGGGAATCCGGCAAGGAGGCTCCCCGAAATTTTTTTCTGGAGCGAGAGAACATTGTCGAGGGACCGGCCCCAAGTGAAGAAAAGAATTTCGGGGAAAAGCTGACGCCGCCGGAAACCGATTCTTCATGTTGTTTCGGTATAAAGCCGCGCCAGATGTGGGATGATGAAACACTTCAATTTCTGCAATTCTTTCTCGAACGGGACGCACGTGGTATAAATCTAAATAACCTAACGAACTCTCCTTGATACGTTTTACCTGGGCAGATTGTTGAGGCAGGTCAAGGGCGCTAATTAGTCTAGATGGACTGTACGGCTTTTCTACAGGGAAAACCTTAACCTTTGAAGTAATAATGTTCACAAAACCCTTTATTCATAATAAAAATACTTACGGCCTTCATATGGAATTTTATTTTTCATCTTTTCCCATTCAGAAGTAATATTCTTTTGAATCAGATCTCGCCGTTCTTCTGGGAATCTCTTTTCTAAGTATCTAATCCATGATAGAGTCAGGTTTCTAACAAACCTGTCCATGCCACTCCGCTGAGGCAATTTATTAAAAAGACTATAACCCGCACCTGAATAGTTATCTGCTAAAATTCCCAAAACAACTGAAAGGTATTTGCTTTCATCTTGATGATCTTTAATATATTGACGAATTAACTTAAGCTGATTAATATAAAATTCTTTTTGAAAAGAATATCTTCCTTTTTCAGCATACAATATTGCAACAAGTGCGGGAAGAATATGCGAATGCTGATCATGAACAAATTCTTTATCCACAGACAAAAGTGCATCATGAGAAAAATAGCTCTCTGCGTATGTGATGTCATCTGCAATCCCATCACTAGAAGCGATACTTAAGTTTGGCAATTCCAAAGAAGGGTTTTCGGTCGAAAGTTTTTTCCAAGTGCTGAGGATAGCTTCTCGGTCTGGTAATTCCATTATAGGATCGTCACCTTCGCTTATTTGATATCCGATAGTCCGTAAAATAGGTACAATTGAATTCTCATAACAAACCGGAATTTTCTTAGGAAAATACCAAGAATGTTGAAGAACTGTACGGATGCTTGGTTCAACTGCAGGAAAAATATTAGCAAGTATTGCTACTAGTTTTGGAGGATCAATTCTTCTCACATCGTTTCTGTATTCCGGTTTTGCTCTAAATTTATAAATAAAGCCTTCCCCTGTTTCAGAGAGCCTACGCCCCACGCATTCCCAAAGCGCTGAAGATTTGGCTTCGCATGCTTTTTTTTCCATCTCACAAAGATGCGATTTTACAGACTTTGGCAGAGAAATATCTGATGTAGAACAATAGGAAACCTCGGCCTCTGCATTTCCTTCGTGAGTGGGTCTCTTCTCGGTACATAAATCTAAATATACCGAGAGTGGTTCAAGAATCGGAAAAATGACAAGGAGGCGCCTTAAATTTGAAGCAGGCGAAGCCGATG
>DATECD010000119.1:0-6958 GCA_035287065.1 Chlamydiales bacterium
ATTGTTGAAGTCCAAAACTCCTCTCTACTCTTAGTGCAAAACTGGATGCGCGTATCACAACGCTTCCTTGGGAACTTTGTGATGAGAGCACAGGCTCTCCCGCAGTGATTGCGAATTGGCTTGAGGAAATGTCAGAAGAGAGTAGCGATCACGGAAAACATAGAGATTGCAACCCCTCTTCTAAAATTTCTTTTGGCATCCCTATTCTTTATGAAGAAGGAAAGACACATGGACCTCAGTTTTCTAATGGCGCTCTTGGAAAGCCGTGGCTCATTTCCTTAATGCTTTACGTCACTGCCCCAAATTTTAAACCAGAATATCAGATGGGGACAACTTTCTATGATGAGAGCAATCAAGCACCCGTTCGAGTCGACTCTCAACACATGCGTCTTGTTCTTTTTGAAAGTGATCTTTTACACAGTATCGAAGCATCTAAAATCCCAGCAGGAATATCTACCTGGCGCCTTTCTTACGTGTTTAAATTGATCGTCAATCCAAGAAAAGAGAACACTCGTGTCAAAGAAGGCCTTCGTTCATTTTTAATAGAATGAAATAACTCTTTCCTCTAGAATTTCTGTGGGAATATATGAAAAATAAAGTTCGAGCTTCATTAATTCGAGGTGGAACAAGTAAAGGAGTGTTTTTTGATGAAAATGCTTTTCTGAAAAATGAAACAGAACGAGACTCTTGGCTTTTATCCATAATGGGAAGCCCTGATCCTTCAGGAATGCAACTCAATGGATTAGGAGGCGGAATTTCAAGTACAAGCAAGGTGGGGCTGATCAACCGATCGGAACGAAAGAATATCGATGTGAATTATTTGTTTGGGCAAGTACGTTTAAAAGAACCAAAAATTGACTGGAAAGGAAGTTGTGGAAACCTGGCTGCCGCTGTCGCCTTATACGCTATCGATGAAAGACTTGTGCATTCCCAACCCGACGGTTCTGCTCAAGTGAATATTTGGCAGGCGAATTTAAACTATGAAATTCGTGTGAAAATTTACCCCCCCAACGATAAACGTTTTTGGATCTCCATTCCTGGAGTTCCAGGGAAAAATTCCGCGATTTATGTGGATTTCATCAATCCAAGCCCCTCTTTACTCCCAAATAATCAACCCATTCACGTACTCAACCTTCCCAATGGAGAAAACATTGAGGCAACATTAATCTGTGGTGCAAATCCCACAATTTTTATAAACGCCCTTGAAATAGGTTTAGTTGGTGATGAGCTACCTGGAGAATTTGACTTTCAAAAGATTGAGAAACTAATCCAAAACATATGCACAGAAGGTGCAAAAATCATGCAGATTCCCAATACATCTGCCGTACGCGTTGCTTGGGTATCTTCTCCAAAAGACTATACCGCATCTGACGGTTCTGTCATCCTTGCAATGGAATGCGATATTCTAAGTCGCATTTCCACAGAAGGTAGAGTGCATCACGCCCATACAGGAACAGGAGCCATTAATTTAGCGTGTGCAGCTAAGATCCCAGAGTCGATTCCCTACAAAATTGTTAAAAATCGCACGCATTCTGGCCCCTTGAGAATAGCGCATCCTTTGGGAGTCATGCAAGTCGATGCGAATGTAGTGCAAGAAGGTAAAACCAGCAAATGGATAGCTTTGAACTCTGGGTTTATGCGAACAGCAAAAATACTCATGGTTGGGAATGCTTACATATAGTTACGCTTTTATAAAGGTTTTTGCCTCCTCAAGAAGAGCAAATGGATCCTGATGAGAAGAGGTTAGAATCTCTTGCCGGTGTTTCATTAACTCAGCACTGCCTTTAAATAAAAACCCAAGTAATTGCTTAAGTTTATTCACTTTTGTCTTTTCTGGAATTTCAACTCCCATAACGGACAAATACCGATCTAAATAACGAGCAAATTCTTCTTTTTGAGGGAGAACCTGTTTTTTGGCAAAGTGGGCTCGGATTTGATGAAAAATGAAGGGATTGATGAGACTTCCCCTCCCGATCATCAGAGCATCGCATTTTGTTGTTTTCAACATGGCAATCGCGTCATCTACTGTAAGGATATCTCCGTTGCCAACAACTGGAATCTTGAGAATCGTTTTGGCTTCTGCAATCAGATCCCATCTCGCAGGTGGACCATAACCATCCACTTTGGTTCTTGGGTGGAGCGTGATGTAACAAGCCCCGCTCTCCTCTACTGCGAGAAGATTCTCTTTAAATAAGGAGATGTCCTCATAACCGGACCTCATTTTTACAGTAACAGGTATGGGGACAGCGTGTACTACAGCTTTGGCCACTTGATAGAGAGAGTTAGGATCTTTAAGAAGGCTAGAGCCAGCGCCTTTTCCTGTCACAGTATTGGAAGGGCAGCCGCAATTGACATCGATTCTGGGGGCTCCTCGTAGCATGAGCTCTTGCGCCATTGCAGCCATGAGATGAGTATCAGATCCCATAATTTGTGCAGCTAAGGGAATAGGTGCTAGTTCATTAGCAAAATAGACTTTACTTAAGGATTGGACATGAGCATTGGTCGGCACTCGCAGAAAATCTCTGACAGCTTCATCAAATCCCCCAATGGAGGCAATTGCCTTGCGAAATGAGGCATCCCCTACTCCTTCCATAGGAGCTAGTTGAAGATAAGGGCAGCCATGACGATCTTTGGGAAGCATTTATCTTTGGTACAGCTCTTCCCATCGAAGATAGAGTTGTTCAATTTCTGTCTCTACTAAACGAATGGCGTTACAAATTTCAGAAAGACGCGCAGCATCTTCAGCGATCTCTTTTTCTTCAAGAAGATGGTTGAAAGAACTGAGCTCTTTTTCTAATTTGGCAATTTTTCTTTCGATTCCTTCCAGCTCTTTTTTTTCCGCGTAGGAAATGGAAGAAGCGCGAGGTTCAGAAGGCTCTTTTTTGGATAAAGTCTTATTTTTAGTAGAAGCTTCCCATTGGGAATAGCTAGCAAATAGTTCCACCTGATCAGGATTTCCCAAAGCTAAAACGGAATTGCAAATGCGATCGAGCATGTAGCGATCATGAGAAATCAAGACGAGCGCTCCTGGAAATTCAAGAAGGCTTTCTTCTAAAGCTTCTAGCGTAGGAATGTCGAGATCGTTGGTTGGCTCATCTAAGAGCAAAATATCTGCAGGTTGCAGCATCAAATGGGCAATTGCAATGCGCGCTCTTTCACCACCAGAGAGATTTTCAATCGTCATTTCTAAAAGATCTGGTGAAAAGAGAAATCTTTTACACCACCCATTGACATGTATCTCGGCGCCCTGGAAAGAGACAAAATCGCCTTTAGGGGAAAGAGCCTCTTTTAAAGTGAGATGAAGAGGTAATTGGGCTCTATGCTGATCGAAATAGACCACTTGAAGCCCCTCTGCTTTTTTAATTGTTCCACAATCAGGTGCCATTTCTCCCGCTAACATCTTAAGAAGCGAAGTCTTCCCTGAGCCATTGGGGCCCATAAGACCTAGGCGGCTACCTGGTGAAAGTGTGAAATCCAGATTGCGAAAAAGGGTTTTTTCTCCCATTTCCTTCGAAAGGTTTTTTGCGACCAAAAGCTTTCTTGTCTCTCTTTCTGTTGCAGCAAAATCGATCTTCGCCCTTTTTTGTAGGTTACGCGCTTGAATGCTTGCATACTCTTCTAAGATTTCCCCTGCCTCATCGATCCGCGACTGCGATTTTGTGGTGCGAGCCTTCACTCCTGCCTGCAGCCATTTCGTTTCTCTACGCGCTTTTGTCGCAATCCTTCTCTCTTGCTGAAGTTGACCCTGTAAAAACGCCTCTTTGTGGACCAAAAACTCTGTATAAGGACCATCAATGGCAATGATCCCCTTCGGATAGAGCTTATCCATTTCAATAATGCGATTGGTCACATGCTGCAAAAAATAGCGATCGTGACTGATCACCAGATACGTGGGAGCATCTTTTGCTAAAAAGGTCTCTAACCAAAGAATCCCCTCTAAATCGAGGTGGTTCGTCGGTTCATCTAGAAGAAGGAGATCTGGGGATTTGATGAGCTCAGCACCAATACTAAGGCGTTTTTTCCAACCGCCGGAAAGAGAGCTAGCCATAAGCTCATGATCACTAAATCCCAATTGACTGAGCTGAGTCTTTGCCAAGCGCTCTTTTTCATATTGAGGAGTCTCAACTGGCAAGGCGTTCATCAAAATTTCTTGGGGGCTTAAATTCGGAAACTCGCAACCTTGAGGTACATAGCCGATTCGAAGACCTCGCCTCGGGGCTACAACCCCAAAATCTGGAAGCTCAAGACCCAATAATATTTTTAAAAGAGTCGATTTCCCAGAGCCATTCAACCCAACAAGACCAATGCGATCTTTGGCAAAAACACTCAAAGAGAGATCCTGGAAAAGAGACCTCCCCGCATAGGCTTTGGAAATGTTTTGACAACTCAAGAGCAAAGTCACCAGGTAATCTTATCACATGCGATTACTTCCTCGGTATATATCGTAATAAATTTAAAAAAATCTTTACTGATAAAAAGGCGCCCTCTACAATCCTCCTTCAACTTTTTTGAGAAACAAATGGATATTTGTGAAAAAATTGTCCAAGCAGCGGAGGAAGTCCATAAAGCTTTTGGACCTGGTCTTTTGGAAAATCTTTACGAAGTAGCCCTTTGTCATGAACTTTTCCTACGATGAAAAAAATAATTCTTAACATCCTTGTGTTATTTCATCTTCTGCCCTCTTACGCGCAAGAACTCTTATGCCATGCGCGGCCAGGTTTTATGAATTTTGGAGGGCTTCAGAGTAGTCCAGATTTGAACGATCATGAGGAGCGCTGTATTGTCGCAATACAACAGGCGAAAGATCGTTCAAAGATGAGCTGCTATGATGGCCCCCAAATTCACAAAATTCAGGCCGCGCGCGGTATAACTATACCTACCTGTGAAACCGTGCAAAAAACCTTGCGCGATGCCTTTTCTGCCATCCTTGCTGGCGATCTAGAGCCAAAATACATCGCCCAATGCCCGGACATACCACAAAATCGCGATATCCTTATTGAAGAAATTTGTCAGCTCTATAGTAACTTTTTTGCAAACGCCTTGCATGAAGAAGTTTTATGCGAAATTCTCAAACAAAATGGGATGTGGCTTCAGCTCCGTTATTCTTATGACCCAATCCCATCTCCTGAGCAAACAACCCGTTTCACCAATGCCTTAAAACAGTACCTCACAAAAGCCTTTGACCAAGGGAAAAACAAGCGTATTTGGGTGCATATTGGTTATGATTATGGCCCCACTTCACCTCCCCTTCAATTTGCTTTTGAAGAAGCTGATCTCAATAATGATTTTTATTACCTCCTTCCTTACAAAAGTCATACACACATTCACATCGATCAAGGGATTATTAGCTTAAATCTAGACCTCAGGGGACCACCTTTTTAACAAGATTTATATTATCAACTCGCAAAACATCTCGAACATCATCATTTTCAAAAATTTTTCGACGTCTTCAACATCTTCCTCGATTCTATCCCTTACAATATTCACAAAGATGTAGAGAGCTATTACTCTCTTCTCTATCTTTTCCTAAAAACTCTTGGATTTAAAGTAGGAGCAGAGGTTTCCACAAGCCACGATGGAAAAAAAATTACGCTTCCCTTTAGAATGCATCCAAAAAATTTTTAGAGGGATTTCGCATGAAAAACTTTTGCCTTTTTCTAACTGTTCTTTTTTCCACCGTGATCTACGCGGAGGAAGAGAGTCTTTCGAATCAATTGGAACGATATAATCGCCTTCTTCAAAAACAAGACGCCCTGTGCAAAGAGAAAAAACAATTAACTGAGTCTATTCTTTCCTCAATGTCGAGTGAAATGGTAGAAACTTCGCAACTTAAAGCCATCCGCGAGCAAAAACTTTCCATCCGCACCTCCCTTGAGGAAGCAAGAACATTTGGCGCCACAAAAATGGTCGAACAGGTAGACAAAGAAAAAATCGAAGACCTCTATCTCTCTGGCGTCTCCGTTCCAGGCGTAAAACTTCTCTCTCATCTATCAGTCAAATCTAAAAAGAAGTCGAAACTTCCACCAAAAGAAGATCATAAAGTCACTTCAGAAAAAGCAGAAAGTCTAAGATGAAGGGAGTCGTCGATTGGGGCAGCAGTTAAGACCCTGTCTTTTCCCATAGCTTTGAACCTCTACCCATAAGAAGCGCATCTGCAAGAACAAGCGCTGTCATTGCTTCAATGATCGGAACGGCGCGGATTGCCACACAAGGGTCATGCCTTCCTGTTTCTGGAAGTTGGAAAGTGGCTTTTTCCCCTTTTAGACTGACTGTTGCTTGAGGCTTTTTAATACTCGAGGTAGGTTTAAAAGCAACTTTGAAGAAAATGGGAGACCCGGTAGAAATTCCACCTAAAGTACCTCCTGCAAAGTTTGTAGCTGTATGGACGTTCCCTTGTTCATCAATGTCAAAGGCATCATTATGTTCAGAACCTTTCATCCGAGCAGCTGCAAAGCCAGAGCCAATTTCAAACCCTTTAGTTGCTGGAAGTGAGAGCATAGCAAAGGCTAGCATAGCTTCTAGTTTGCAATAAATGGGACTCCCAAGTCCAATGGGTACATGAGCTGCGCAGGCAAGGATACCGCCTACTGAATCTTTTTCTTCTTTGATTTGACTGATTTTTTCCATGATTTTTTGTGCAGCTATTTCGTCGGGACAAAAAATCGGACTTGAATAGGTTTTTTCACGGATCTTTTGTAGATTCGATAGATCGGGATCTTGAATTGCGATTCCTCCAATTTCAAAGACAAAAGCAGTACATTCAATATTGAAATGCGCAAGGAGCTTTTTGGCAACTGCGCCAGCAGCAACACGAGCTGCAGTTTCTCTAGCAGATGATCTTCCCCCACCTCGGTAGTCAAAAATCCCATATTTTTCTAGATAAGTAAAGTTAGCATGACCTGGGCGATAGAGATCTTTAATTACTTCATATTGAGTACTATCAGCGTCTTTATTCCGA
>DATECD010000120.1:0-12238 GCA_035287065.1 Chlamydiales bacterium
TAATGTATTCCAGTTCGATGGGACTTCGCGGATCGCATAATCTGCGCCCATCCACTTCTCTTTTCGATTGAGCGGTTCTGTTGTTGGAGCAAGAAAAACGTAGAGACAGCGGTTTGGTTTTAACCACTCAATGGTTTCAGAGATTTTTTCTGGGGAGTAGGTTGAGGCAAGGATCTGTTCGCGTGGGAATGTCTCCATCGGCTCGTCAGGTAACATCAGCGCGACATTCATCGCATACGTGAAAGGATCTTGCCGACTTTGGTATTGGTATTTGTATGTTGCCGCTTGATTCATCTCATCAAAGAGATAGTGAGGGACTCCGCTTGAAGAGAGAAGGGAGAGGGCATCAAAGAACTTAAGGATCGCTTGTTCAGGGTGTTTCAATCCTTTTTCCGTTAAGTCAAGGGATACTTCAAAAAACTGCTGATCTTTTCCCCCGATTTGGTCGACTTGGATCGAAAGGGTTTCAATGAGCTCTTCTTCTCTTAATACTTCATAAAGGCTCGATTTTTGCCCGCGAGTCAATGTGTAGGCAATGAGGTCTGCAGAGTGACTTGGATCTCTACTAAGACTTGGGGGTAATTCCCAAATTAAGCTGACATTGCGCTTTTCCATTACAGGGCGGATGTAGAGGATAGCCCCTTGTTGTTCAGTAGATGTGAGAGGAATAGAGGGGTGTTGAATAGGTTGCGGGGCAACGGGCACTTGTCCAAATTTAAGACTTGCTTGTTTTTTTAATTCTTCAAGATCAAGGGATGAGTAAAGAATCGCGCGCATCCGATCTGCGCTATAATGGGCACGGTGCCAGTCAACAAGAGCGCTTTGTGGAATTTTAGAAAGCGTTGCCGAGTTTCCACAGCTAAATTGGCAATTTGGGTGTTGAGGATTGCCCGTCTCTTTGAGCACCATCATGGTGCGCCAATTATCATTTTCTAAGCTCTTTGCAAATTCTTGATCTACTGCATACATCTCTCTTGCGATATTGGCCTTTTTAAAAAGTGGGTCGATAAAGAAGTGGGCAAATTGGTCTAAAAGTGGGAAAAACCCTTCTTGATCCGATGAGAAGATGTAGACAGTTCGATCTGAGGCCGTCATTGCATTCGTGAGCCCTCCATGATCGGAGACAAGCTTTAAAAATTTATTCTCATCCGGGTAGGCTTTTGTGCCCATAAAGAGCATGTGTTCGCAAAAGTGAGCCATCCCAGGAAATGATTTGGGGTCATTCCAAGAACCTGCCCCTACAACAACAGCAGCTGCTGACATTGCAGCCTTTGGATCGGAGATAAGGAGAATTTCCATCCCATTATCTAACCGGATTTTTGCTGTTTTTCTCTCTGCGAGATCGGGGTTTAGAAGGGGGAGTGAAGAGGTGTCGGCAACTTCTGAAAAGGAAGGCTTAAGAGAAGTTTGCGATAGAAAAGAGAAAAAACCTGCGATTAGTACAACACATAGGGATTTCAAGAGTTTGCCTCAAACATGGTGTTTACAATTTTCCATATCTCTTTCGCTCTTTTTTCCCTAATTTCTTTTCGATCGACCCCTTCGTTATTTTCCATCGGGAATGGGGGCGCAAAAGAGATGGATACAGAAGTTTTTTTTGTAACGCGGATTTCACCAAGTTCTTTTTGGATCACTTTTGGAGGGGGGAGAAGGTCATAAGTGGAAAGAGCAAAGGGGATAAAAAGGGTCTTTTTCCCCCCTTTTTTGGCCATCAAACGGAACATCTCAATGCTATCGGGGTCAAAAGGGGCAACTTCAATCTTGCCAGAAATGTTCTTCCGATCTCTTCCCCCGCTTGGGGCTACATAGATGATCTTGCCCCCTTCGCTTAAAAGGCGACTCATTTTTTCCATTGTCTGTTTGTTGTGGAGCCTTTTTTGCTCTTTGAGTTCTGGAGGATGGTCGATATAGCGCTTCGAATAGATGCAAAGAAGATCGCATCCCATGCTGAAGGGGATCGCTAAAGGATCTGTGATGACGCGCTCTCCTGCGACAAAAATGATCTTCTCAGCAAGCTCTTTATATTTTTTTTCCAGCAAAATAGAGATCACTTGGGGGTCTGGCTCTGTTTGATGGTTGCCGAGGAGAATGGCATTTTCCCCTGCATGGAGGGCCTTTTGAATCTCTTCTAGATGTTCTTCTCCATAGATTCTCGATGTTTCTTCTTCAATCAGCGGACCGATGAAGTCAAGGCCAAATCGATAGTAGTCAATGGGATGGCGTATTTTTTGATGATAGGGTTGAAAAGAGTAGGGTTTAGAGAAATTGGGGATGACAAGTTCGAAAAAAAGGAGAAGATTGGGGATCGCTGCATCAAAATGCTCTCCTAGCGCTTGAGAGTAGCAAGTGACAAACTGGACTAAGATCTCCTGATATTTAGGAGGAATCGGTCCACCTGGTGAAAGCATCTTTTGTAAGACTTTTTCATGCATCGAGTCTTTGGCCATTCAGTGTTGAACAAAAGAAATAATCGTTTAAATGAAGGGTGTCATTGACCCCAAATTCAAGCTTTGCGTTCGATTTGTTTGCAACCTTTACGAGATATTCTTTATCCCCAAGATCAAGGTAGCGATCCAGTTCTGGGTGGATGAGGAGTTTTAAGGCAAATTGATTTTGGGCAAAGATCAGTTTTTTTAACATCCGCTCAATTTCAATCGATACACTCTCGTGGCTCTTGATAAGGCCTGTACCTGTGCAATAAGGGCAGGCGGTATGGAGTGTCTGCGCAAGTGATTCTCTATTTCTTTGCCTTGTCATCTCGACTAAGCCAAATTCGCTCATTCCCAAAATGGTGCATTTTGCAGAGTCCTCTTTCATGCACTCTTTGAGCCTTTCCAGTACTCTTTTTTGATTTTTCTTTGAGCGCATATCGATGAAGTCGCAGATGATAAGACCACCGACATTGCGGATCCGCAGCTGTCTTGCGATCTCTTCAGAAGCTTCTAAGTTGATTCTCACTAGAGTCTCTTCAACATCGCCACTTGCGGGGTTGGTGGAACTTCTCCCGGAGTTGACATCGATCGTATGCATCGCCTCTGTCCGATCAAAGAAAAGATATCCTCCAGATCCGAGCCAAATCTTGCGCCGAATGGCTCGATCGATCTCTCTTTCCGCATTGAAGCGCTCAAACATCGGCACTTTATCGCGATAGAACTCGATCTTTAACGGGTGCTCAGCTTCATATTTGCGGTAGAGTTGTTTGCAGCGTTGAAAGGTCGTGTAGTCATCAATTAAGAGTCGATCCCATTTTTTATCGACGCACTGTACAAGTGCCCGTTTGACAAGGTCAGATTCTTCAAAAAGAAGAGCAGGTCCTGTTGAGCGGTTGAATTTCTCAACAATTCCTTGCCAGGTTGTGAGAAGATCATTTGCTTCATCGATCAACATTTCTGGAGCTGCCTCTGCACTTGCTGTGCGGCAGATGAGGCCCATCTCTTGGGGCATTTCAAAGGAGCGGATAAGTCCTTTGAGACGCTCTCTTGACTGTCTATCTTCGATTTTTCGAGAGACTCCGCGGTGGGGATTATTTGGCAAAAGGACGAGATAGCGCCCTGCAATTGAGATATTCGAAGTGAGCCGTGCCCCTTTGGTGCCGATCGGCTCTTTGACAACTTGAACAAGAACCGGTTGGTCGATTTTTAAAAGTTGTTCAATGTCTTTTGCTTTCGGGGCAGCTCCCATTTTCGAAATGTCGTAATCGAGATCGAAATCCATCTCGAACATCTCTTCGAATTTTTTTGTATTCTCCAAGATATCGCTGATATGGATGAATCCACTCTCCCCTTCATTGATATCGATGAAGGCGGACTGGATATTGTGAAGGATGTTCATCACCTTGCCGCGATAGACATTGCCTGTAATCTGTCGCGATTTTTTACGATCGATAATGAGATCTTGAAGCTGACCATGTCTTAAGTAGGCGCAGCGGATCTCTTTCGATTCAACATTGAGGAGAAGTTCGTGCATAAGGACTTAAGCCTTTTGCGATTCAACGACTCTACCTCGATAGTGACCACAAGAGGGGCAAACGCGATGGGGCAAGTGAGGCGAGCCACAATTGGAGCACTGACTAAAATTTTTTGGGGTTTTTGCGTGATGCGATCGTCTAGAATTTTTTTTCGCATTGGAAGTGCGGTTGCGAGGAACTGCCATGATCCGTTCTCCTTATTCAAGCCCTGCAAAGGGGAAATGGGTTGTTTTCTCTTTTTTTGAAGGTTCCTTGAGATAGGCTACAATCTCTTCACGCTTGGGGCATTTCCCATTGTTGCACTCCACATAATGGGGCAACTCGGTGAGAAGAGCCTCTCTTAAAGGGACACTCCAGTCAAATTCTTTTCCTTTTAGCTCCTCAACAGGCTGAGTATGATAGAAGTGATTTACATGCACTTCTACTTCCCACATCTCATTGCAAACGGCACAGGGCATCATGGCTTTGGTCACAGCACTTAAGAGGACCACCAGATCAGATTCTGCAAGGTAAGCCTCTCCTTCCACAAAAACGGGGGAGGGAAACTTAAGCTCTTCTTCCTGTACCTGCAAAAAGGCAGGGTCAAACCCACCCCTAATTTTCTCTCGCTTCCCATCAAGGAGGCGATCAAGGGCGAATGTAAAGCTATTTGACATAGGTTAGAGTCTACAAGAACCGCCACATAAAAAGCGAGCAAAGACTCCTTTAATTCAGGTGACTGAGCGTTAAAAAGAATATTTGAAAATTGAGAGAGGGCCCTTAATGCAGCACAAAATATCTTGGCACTCGGACTAGATGGCCTGAACAAAAGTTCTAGAAGCCCCCCTTAGGGGAGGGAGTAGTTACTAACCTAAACCAGCACGTTTTTCTGTGGATATGATAGCGGCTGTTGCAGCTTCAGCGACTGTTCTTGGTCCGCTTTCTGACAGGACAGAATCCCCTGATAGTCTCAGCAAACCATTTACCGTCTTCAAAAGATGCTTCACAGGTCCTCTGGTCTCGTCATCGAATCCGTTCATAGTTAGTACTAAACGAGCTATTTGGTCAGTCCTTATCACTACGTCTACCCGTAGAGTATACTTTAGATCGCTCTCTCTTCCTTCACTTAGAGTCTTTGATGCTTCTTTAAGGGAAATGTTTACGACGGCGCCCCCCCTTACATGACTAGAAAAATAGTTTTCAATTTTTGTCACTTCATGTGGGTGATAATGTCTATAATTTTCAATAGTAGTCATAAACTCACGCGTATTAGTGAAGGTATAACTAATTACTGACAATGAATCTTTATGTGTGTTGTCAAATTGTAATTCCTCGAGTTTAATGTCTCCAAGCGTTTGTATGTGAGTACGGTCTTGTAATGTAAGAGTTATTGGCATATATAATTCCTTTTTTATTTTAGTTGTGGAGTGTTTAACACAGCTAGGCTTGCTAAAATATTCCCATTTGTTTCGGGAGCAACTGCTTGTAGGAACCCATGGATGGCTTCGTCCATTCCTACTAGACTGACAGGAACCTCGATGATAAGATTACGGTCTGCTGTTCTTTGTGTATCAATCGGTCTACCTGCATTAACAATCAATCCGTAATGTCTGAAATATTCTTCAACTGCATGAAATATTCTGGAGGTTGTAGAGCTTAATCTATCCGTATGGGGAAACTGCACAGCCACGTTCAATACTGATCCTGGTCCAGAGAAGTTGGACTGTAGATCAGTGCCTTCGATTAATACAGTGCGTACCATAGAGTCGCGGTGGTCTAGCCTACCTTGGGTACCGACTTCAATGAATTCTTGATCTGTACCGCGAGATATGAGCCAAAAATTTTTGTGAAAATAACAATTTAAATCTACGTAAGAAGACATATAATATCCATTATTTTGTTGTTTATTTTTAAGTATTTAATCATTTTTTATATTTATTGTCACGTAAAATTTTTTTGTACGCGGAAGTATAATAGTAGATATTGATCTCATGTAAATTAAAATTTTTTATTTAATGTGAGAAAAAGCTTAAAAGCCAAGGAGCCTTAAGACGTGGCGAGCGGCAAGACGAGAGCTATCCTCTTTCCCGAGTTCTTTTTGGACCTCTCTACACCCCTCTAAAACGTAAGATCGCGCGTCTCCATTTTCCCAAAGCCTTTGTAAAGCGGGGAATAGGTGGTCGATTCGGAGGTTGGGGCCAAAAAATTCGGGGAATACCTCTTTAGATAGTAAAATATTTACTATGCAGTAAAAAGGGAGGTCAATGGATAGGATTTTTTGGACGATAAAACGATCGAGGGGACTTACCCCATAAGTGACTAAAGTGGGGACTTGGCAAAGGGCAAGTTCTAATGTGATTGTGCCCGATTTGGCAATTGCGACGCGCGCGCTTTGCAGGAGGGTCTGTTTTTGTTCTGGAGGAAAGATATGACAGGTAATATTTGCCTTTTGAAGGATTGTGAGGATTAAGGGTTCAATGGATTTTGAGGCGATAGAGACCCCTATGTTGAGATCGGGATGGAGAGCTTGCAATTTTTTTGCCGCCTCAAGTTGGATGGGAAAGGTGCGCTCAATTTCAGCCTTTCTACTCCCTGGAAATAGAGCGAGAAGGGGCTCTTCTTTTTTAGGAAGCAAGGAGAGCTTAGATAGGGGATGGCCTGCGTATTCTACGCGAAGGGGGGTGGAGGCAAAGCATGTTTTTTCGAAGGGAAAAAGGGTTAAAAGAAGATCGAGGTGTTTTGCCATTTTGGGGATTCTTTTTTTTCCCCAAGCCCAGACACTTGGGGCTGCATAGTGAATCAATTTTCCTTGGTATCCTTTTTTGCGAAGAGAGGCCTCTAAGCGGAGATTAAACCCCGGATAGTCGATCAAAAGAACAGCCTTTGGATTGAGTTTTAAAATTGCATTTCGAACTTCGTAGAAAGTTTTCCAAAGTGAGGGAAAAGAAAAAAATACATCGACAAATCCCATCACTTGGAGTTTTTCCATCGGAAATAGGGATTGGATGGGGAGGGCTCGCAATTTTGGGCCTGCCATTGCAGCAATTTGGAGATGGGGTCTTGCATCCAGTAAAGCTTTGACAAGTTCAGCTCCAAGAGAGTCGCCACTTGGCTCAGCTGCGAGTAGAAAAAGATCCACGCTTATCCTCTTGAACGTCGCCGTCTTCTTCTCGGTCTACTCTCTATGGATTCAACAGGTTCTGCAGAAGATGATGTAGGAATTTGAGTCCAAAGTTCAAAAGCGGGAACAAGCTCTTCCTGACAACGGGCTCTCAATTCAAAAAGATCAAGAGCAAGGGGAGTAAGAGGGTCTTTAGATATGCGGGGATGGCGAGGTAGAGGTCCTTGGAGAGGGACAAAGCGATACTGAGAGGTGAGGAGGAAGGCCATGATTCCTCTCATTCTTCTCGGAAGAGCAAAAAAGGAAGAGAAGACACAATCGATGACGTGGAATGCGGTCGTCTCAATCTGTCCGAGGTGCATCGATCTCTCCTCATTTTTTTGCTTTTCTTTGAGATACTCATCGAGAAGAGGGAAGATCAGTAAAGAGAGGAGAAGGGAGCGGTCAGGAGTGGGGAGGCCCTCTTTTATCTGCGCATCGACTTCTTCCAAGAGATGAAGGGTATAGGAATCCCCTCGCGACTCAAGAAAATAGGCAAGCTCTGGAAGAAGAGCTGCCAAAAATCCATATTGCTGTAACAAGTGGATGAACGGTTTAGCGGCACCCGATTCTAACATTCGAAGGAGTTCCTCTAGAAGTCTTGCAGAAGAGCTTTTCAAGATCTCCTTTCTACAGGAAAGGAGCGCTTCAAAGGTGGGGGGATCGATTTCGAATTGAAAACGGGCGCAGAATTTGATGAGCCGGATCATTCGGACTGGATCTTGATTAAACCTGATTTCGGGCTGTCCAATCGTGCGCAAGATTTTTTTCTGCAGATCGGGGTAGCCGTCTACGTAGTCGATGACAAGATTTTCTTTTGGGTCGTAGAAAAGGCCATTGATCGTAAAATCGCGCCTTAAGACATCTTCTTCTTCTGTTCCCCACTCATTATCTCGAACGATTAACTCAGGGGATCCTGTCTCACCTGTTCGGAAGGTGGCGACCTCAATGATTTTCTTGCCAAAGCGGATATGGGCAAGTCGAAACCTGCGCCCAATCAAGATCGCATTGCGGAAAAGAGCGCGAATCTCTTCAGGTTTTGCTGACGTAGAGACATCAAAATCTTTGGGGCAAGCGCTGAGAAGAAGGTCTCGAACTCCTCCGCCCACAAGGTAGGCTTTGAAGCCAGCTTCACGCAGCTTCTCAATGACATAGACAGCATCGGAATCGATTTGGTTGGGGGAAATCGTATGTTGGTCGACTGTGTAGTGCTTTGGATTCACTTAAGCTTATTAGCTTTTTTTAATTGGGTACGTAGAGAGCTTATGCCACCCTTTTAAGTAAAAGTCAATGCTTGTCTAGTCCGAATCGCACCTCTTTGCGCAATCGAGCGATTCCAAAAAGGTTGAGGAGGAGGAGAAATCCCCCTGAGAGGGACATGAGAGTGAGCGCATGGTGCGTGTCGACATAGGCAAAAAGGGGTAAAGAGATAGAAGCGTAGAGGTAGTAGAGGATGGGGCCAAACTTTGGGGAAAGAAATTTTGCGCATTTTACCCCAACGACAAAGTAGGCAAGAATGGTCGTGTACCCCAAAAGAAAAAGAAAAAAAGGCATGAAATAATTCATATAGGGAAAATGGAGAGCAAGCCCTTCTTGAACCATAAGAGAGACATCGAGCCCTGAATTCCATATTTCTGTCACTAAAACAACTAAAATACTAAGAGTTGAGATGACAAATGTGTCGAGAAAAATTCCGATCACCGTCATGGCGGAGAGCCTCTCTTTTGCTTGGCTTTGACTCTCTGCGTAGATAATTGCGTTATAGCCTATGCCGATGTCCCCTGAATAAGCGCCGCGAGAAAGACCCATGGAGATGGCAAGTCCAACAGTGCTCCCGGCAAAGCCCCCAATTGCCGCTTGCTCTGTAAAGGCTCCTTTGAAGATCGTATAGAAAAGTTTAGGGAGTTCAGTGAGATGATGAGCAAGAACCCATAGAGTCATAATGAGAAAAAGGAGAATGAAAAAGGGGATCACCGCGCTGCAAATTTCCCCGACTCGGCTGATCCCTCCGAGGGCTACCCCAATTGTAGCAATGAGTAAAAAAACGACGATAAAATGGAAGTTGAGCCCCCAGTTAATCGATAAACTTGAGGCCATCACATTGAACATGAAGATCTCAACGCCATAGATGCAAAATAGGATGCAGAAAAAGGGGGCAACCCATTTTGTCTTATAAGCAAGTGGCAGAAAATACATCGGGCCACCATCATAATTGTGCTCTTTATTTTTGATCCGATGTGTGAGACCTAGATAGACTTCTGCATATTGAATAAGCATGCCGCAGAGTCCACCGATCCAGGTCCAAAAAAGGGCTCCTGGCCCTCCGATTTCTACTGCGGTGCAAATCCCAACAATATTTCCAATCCCAATGCACCCCCCAATTGCAGCAAAAAAAGCCTTTAGCGGGTGAATGCCTCGCGCGTCTGTTGTCCGTTCGCGAAAAAATGAGAGGAAAGAGGCTAAAATCCCTCCGATTCTTCGAATCTGGAAGAAACGGGACGTCCAAGAGAAATAGCCACCCAAAGTTAAGATCAGGAGGAAGGCGAAATGCCCCCAAATATAATTATTGATTGTCTCGAGAACTTGAAACATAACTTTGGTTCAGTCGGAGGAACGGTTCTTTCCAATAATAGTGGTCGAGGATCCCCTCGATCGAACGCCCCATGAGATAATAACTCAAGAAAAGCGCTTCAATGGAGGCTAGACCTGTCTCCGGATCAGGGCAATGCGTCTGCCTTCTCGGGTAAGCGGTGCGGAAATGAGAAGGAAGAGAGCAGGCCTCCAAACCTAGTGGTAATTGTTTCTCTATTTTTTGAGCAAGTCTCCAAGTGGCATCGATGAGAAGGAGTCCCCGCCCTAGGTCTTCAGGACCTAAAGGACGCGCCCCCACTTTTAGGAGAAGATAGCCGCTTAGATTAGGTAGAATATCTTTGGGGTACGTATAGAAATGGAACCCCTCTTTCCCCTCAAGGCCTCTCAAAGAACATTTATTGAGGTTCTCTCTATTGTGACGGATGATGAGGGCGGGGGGATGGTTCACTATTTTTAAGGTTTGCGGGGGATTAAAGAGGTAAAGTCTCTCTGGATGTCGCGAAGACTTGCTTCTTTTGCCAGTTTTCTGGGGAGAACGTTGATTTCGCTCCCCCAGGGAATTTCAGATCGGACGAGGCGAAAAGCTTCCCGGACGAGCCTTTTAAAGCGATTTCTTTCTGGGGAAGAACCGTAACGGGTCGAGACCGATATGCCGAGGCGAGGTTTCCCCCTTCCTTTGAAAAAATCGATACAAATAAAGGGGCCGACAAGGCGATTTCCCTCTTTTACAACGCGCCGAAACTCAAACCTCTTTAAGAGGCGGTCGCTTTTTTTAAGCGTTAAGCGGCGGCGAGTGCTCTGCGACCTGATCTGCGGCTGCGATTGATCACTTTCCGGCCATCTCGGGTTTTCATCCGAGCGCGGAATCCAAATTTTCTCTTGCGTCGCAGTTTTGAGGGTTGATACGTTCGTTTCATGATGCTCCATCCAAATCTAAGCTATTTTTTTTCTGATCCAGTCAGGATATCTTTTTTTCTTCTTGAACGCAAGTAGAGGATTCGCTATAACTATTCCTTTCTCAAGAAGGAACCAAAAATGAAAGTTGGAGCTTCAATTAAAGCTGACCCATCCAAGGGGGACAAGATTGTCCGTCGGAAGGGGCGTATTTACGTGATCAACAAAAAGGACCCGAACCGCAAACAGAGGCAGAAGGGACCTGCTAGAAGGAAATAGGACATGGCAACAAAATCTTCGATCGCCAAACAGAAGAGAAAAGTGCAGCTTGTCAACACAAAATGGGACAAGCGGCAGGCACTCAAAACGACTATCCTCGATATGTCGAAACCCATTGAAGAGAGGCTTCGCGCTGTCGATGCCCTCAACAAGATGCCAAAAAACTCTTCTCCTGTGCGACTCCGCAACCGCTGCCAATTTACAGGTCGCGCTCGCGGTTTCTTAAGAAAGTTTAAACTCTCTCGTCTCTGCTTCCGCGAGATGGCAAACCAGGGACTTATCCCAGGTCTTGTCAAAGCGAGCTGGTAGAAGTTTTAAAACCTCTTACAAAATGCGCCTCAAAGCAAATTTTGTAAGAGGTTTTTTTATTGTTTACTTTCGACAATAAATTCTTTGAGAAGTTTCCACTCACTCAATTCTTCATTCCAGACATAAGTTGATGGGAAGATTGTTCCTGCCTTCCATAGTTGAAAGAGTCCATTATGGCTCACAGGGCCCATCTGTTCACGCGAGGCGGTGGCATAGTACCAGAGTTTATGTGTGGGGCCACTTAGCGTTTGAATGAGTTGCGGGAGAGGGGACATCACTTTTCTTTTCGGCTTTGGAGCAAAAAAAATGGCGAGGGTCCCTAACATTCCGAAGAAAAATCCGACGAAAAACCAGCCATAGGGATTGCGCCCCCGCTTATAGGCGAGATACGCGCCGAGACTACCCGTAAAAAGGGCCACAAAAAAAGTGAGGGGAGTGAAGATTTGCATGTCTGAACCTATACTGTTACTGACATTTTAATTGAGCCGCGTTGTTTTAGTCTTGAAATTTGTCTGAATAGTGGGGTAATTTTGTGATCTAAAAAAGAGGGCCTATGTACGATCAACTCAAAGGTGTGGATGCGAGAGAAATTGAACTCCCCGATACCGTGTTTATTCGAGATATTGAAACAAGAGTTTTTCAAGGAGTTGTTCTTCAAGTTCTTGCAAAAGTTGAGGGGATTGGTCTATTAGAGGGCAACCTTTTCGATAGCTTGCTCGGACGGGAGATTGAGAGTATTCGAGGCATTCATGTGGAACAAGATCAGAAAAAACACTCGGTGAGCATCCGGGTGGAAATTAAGATTTCCCACGGTGTTTCTATCCCAGAAAAATCAGAAGAGATCCAAACGCGCCTTGTTGAAGAGATCAGCAAGTGGACAGGTCTTCATGTCGCTTCTGTACATGTGATTTTTAAAGATCTTCTCCCTCACCAAAAAGAGGAGAAAGAAGTGGTCGCTCAAAAAAATGAGGCAGGAGAGTTTGAAGGGGCTTTTTAAGATTCTTTCCTTCAATAAGATCTTTATACCGAAATGAATTCAAAAGTTGGTCGCCAGTCGC
>DATECD010000121.1:0-2262 GCA_035287065.1 Chlamydiales bacterium
TACAAAGATTGGCGAGGACTTCTAAAGAGGAGGTGATCACGCCCCCTTTATTGCAACTGCTATCTTTAAAGATAAGAACGCCAAGTTTTTCTAAAACTCTCCTTGCGCCAGGAGTTAAATAGAGGTTGGCCCCTTCGACAATGGCTTTGGAAGTGGGTTTTCCTCCTTTTAAAAAACTTTCTACATTATTTTCGTTGAGGGTTCTCGGCCTTCCACCCGCAGGGATGAAGATATCGGCAACTGTTTGATGGAGATTGTTGCGATAGAGGAGATTCATCTCATTTCCAGAGAGCCATTCTTGAATCACCTTGCCTTCTTTTTTCTTTAAAAGAAGGGTGGAAATGGCGTAGGCGGTTTCCTCTTTTTTTGTCTGCAAGTCGAGGAGAAAGCCCCCGTCTGATAAAATTTCAGCTGGATAATGGCGGATCGATTTGACCTCGTGAAAAAGGTGAGTCAAAGTTTCTAGGTTAAGCCCTTGAGGATCAAAGATTGTTCCCGAGACATCGGTGAGGGCGATCACTTTCGCAGTTTTCGGGTAGAATTTGCTCAAGTTGAGGATCTCATTTCCCGCTACATCACCATCAGGTCCCCCTGAAATTTTGATCGTGAAGGGAGTCTTATAAGGATCGATGTTGAGAAAATGGAGCACTTCTTCAAGATAGACATGAAGACCATAGGAAGTAACTCCATAATGCTTATGGTTGATTCCCCCTTTTGGGCTGCTGCTCATGAAGGCGCGCCCTGGAGCGTATCCTTGCTCTACTGCGTAGTCAGCAATCCAGACAAGCATCTCATTTGAGATATTTTCATCAGGACCAAGATAGATGTATTCAGGCTTATTCCAATAGTCGATCACAGAAGAGGTGCGTAGGGTGCCATCTATCTTGCAGTTGATGAGAGTGAGTAAGCTATCGATGAAGCAGCGTTGAGAGGCATTGATATAAGCTTCCCTTTTTTCTTTCTGGTAAGCAGCAAGTCTTGTTTGGAGCGCATCATTTGCAAGTCCCTCCTCTTTCATCTCTTTAACAAAGATCTCCTCTTCGACTTGAAACACATCTGTCGGTTTTAAAAGGATAGCCGTTTTTGCTCCCCCTTCAGGGATATCTTTATTCTTTTTTTGTTGGGTATAAGCGAGTTGATAGGCTTCAAAAAAGAGGTTGTTGCGATCAGAGTTGAACTGCTCTCTTTTTGCAGGAATGATCGTCCGCACGCCCCCTCTTGCAAGATCTCGAAAGCGGACGTTGAAGCCGATGAAGTGCATGCCTCGAATAAAAAAAATGGCAAAGGGGATCTCAGGGAATTTCTCTTCTCTTGCGTAAGGGACTTTTTCTAAAAATGTGGGATCGATCCGAAAACTAAAACTTGTTTTATTTGTCCTGTAGAAATTGGTTTTTAGAGTGGAGTCTACAAAATAAAGTCCTTGCTTTAAGATGTTTTTCCGTCTTAAGTCGTTGAGAGCTTGCCCTGTGTCTAGTTTTTCAATGAGTTCAAAGAGTTCATTTTTCTCTTTTTCATAGATCTTTAGATCGTTTTGTTTGGGATTGAATTTCCAGGAGAAGGCTTTGCACAGTTTAACGGTAAGTTCTGGGTGACGGCAAAATCCTTCTACCACTTTGTCTAAAGAGTAGAGATTGGGATCTGCGTGCACTAAAATCTGATGGGTAAAGCTGATGAAATTGCGGACCAGGTGGCCTTCATTGCCAGTTAAAAGGGTTGGTTGCACAAAAGTTGTTCCGACAGGGTCATCAAGATCAAAATACTTTGTCAGCGCAAGCTCTCTCATAAAGTCGTCGATATCGGTCTCTTCCCAAGCAGCTTTCCCAGAAAGGCCGTGAAGGCCTAAAGAGAGAAGCACTACGTTGTTGCAAGAATAGGGATCGACATAAGTAGCAACCCCTGTCTGCAACGCGAGACGATGAGAGTGGATCACTTGGACAAGGCGATAGAGGAAACTTCCCTTGGGGACACTTCTCCAGGCGATGATGAGCTGTAAAGAGGGGACTTCCTTACTTTTCCAATCCTCATTGCGCTTCAGTTCATATTGGCACTGGTCGCGCAACTTCGCTTGGAAAAAAAGGCGGATCGCAGATCGCAACCCATCCACATTCATGGAGTGGATAAAACGGGGAGATAAACCTTGAATGAGCGTTGCAAACTCTTGACTTTCTAATTGAGGGTGTTCCTCTTTAACAAGTTGAAATAGGCTCTCTTTTGTTTTTGCATCGAGTTTTTCCTCTTTACTTTCTCGGAAATAGAGGATCC
>DATECD010000122.1:0-5997 GCA_035287065.1 Chlamydiales bacterium
ATAGGTTATTCGTGAAGTATTTTTTTCTTTTTGTGGTTGTGTGCGCGTATGCAGTAATCCCTGAGAAGGTGATCCTTTGCGGTGTTTGCAAAGATGTGGAACCCCAACTTCCCTTTACGATACAGATCATGGAGAGGATTGGTGCGTTATTTGAAGATTACCAAATCATTGTCTATGAGAATAATTCGGCTGATCTCACAAAAAAATATCTTACGGCCTGGGCTCAGAACAATCTCAAAGTATTTGTAAAAATGGAGAAAATCCCTCCTAAAGATCTTAGAGAGATGGCTGTCAATTGCCAAAAGATGAGTGAGGAGGAACTAAAAGAGATTGCATTTCCGATTATTTCTGCAGAGGATGATTCAGAATGGGATGATGTTTTTCATTCTGAACAACAACTTGTCCGAAAGATCTTAAGGCAATATCCAAATTGTGCAAATTATTGCGGAATGACACGAGTGGAAGCGATCGCAAGGGCAAGAAATATCGTCTTAGAATATGCGTTATCTGACGCATATGAAGAATATCCTTACATCATCTGGATCGATATGGATTTTAAAGAGGTCTTTGTGGAGGAGGCTTTCCAGGAGATCTTTGCAAATAAAGAGAACTGGGATGCTGTATTTGCAAATGGGATCACTCATTCAGGAAAATATTTTGATTGGTTTGCGTTTCGAGATCTAAAGATTTTGCCACTCGGCCCTGAGGTGATTCCCCAGGTCGACTGGAAAAATCGCTCTTCTTTAGAATTTTTAGAGGGGCAGTGGTATCCTGTGATCTCTGCATTTGGGGGACTAGGGGTGTACAAAAAGGCGGCTGTAAGAGAATGCCGATACTCCTCCTTTGTTACGCCTGAATGGGAAGAAATTACAAAAGAGTGGATGCAGGCGTTCCCGGAGCACCCCATGGTTTTAGAGTATCAAAAGCAGCTTCAAAATGATCATAGAATTGTAAAGATAGATGCCCCTTTGCCGGGTCTTTTAGAAATTTATGATCCTCAGGTAGGAATTATATTGAGCAATGATCCAGATCCTATTGTATGGAGAATGGTTCATCGGGTTTTTAGCTACCAATACCCTTGTATTTGTGAACATGTTGCCCTTCATGCTTCGATGATTGCAAGAGGGTACAATCGATTCTTTATCCACCCTAAGATGGTTTGTTTATATGAGATTCAAAAGTAATTTCTTCTGCATGTGTCTATTTTGTTTATGTTCTACACTCTTTGCAGAGAGAGAGGAGGTGCAACGTGTCTATCTCGCCTCTTATCCGCGATGTGGAAATACTTGGACAAGACATATGATTGAAACTGCTGTCAATCGCACTACATTTTGTCCAGTTAGAGCCAATCCGATTTTGATTGAAGACTTTGGTAGAGGTTTTCATCACCCTCACGGGTTTAGGGGAAAGGCAGAGTGCCCAAAAGAGGGGGAACCCTTCATAGTCAAAACACATTATTTTGCTCACCTACCAGGACCTTATGACTGTTTACCTTATAAAAAAACAATTCGTCTTATTCGGCATCCTGTAGATAGCTTTTATTCGCATTATATACACCATCAAAAACGTTTGAAATTGCCGGTTGAAGACAGCATCCCGCGAGATTTTCTCTGTCATTGCATTGCCAAATGGCGTAGATTTCAAGAGCATTGGGACCGACAAGAAAATGTGATCACAATTCGATACGAAGATTTATTGAAAGCTCCTGATTACTATTTGCGAATCATCCTAGATGCTGCTGGATATGAATTTACGGAAGAAGATATTTACCGAGCGGTGAGTGAATATCCTCCTGAGGGAGAGCCTTTAAAACATCTTTTTCGCTATACAAAAGAGGACTTACTTGTGATTCAAAATGGCCTATCGAGCTTGATGGCTAAGTACGGCTATGCTATTTAAGTAATAGGTTCTAAAAAATATGGGTGTTGTCATGGTTCGTGGATGGTGGGTGGTTTTCCTTCTTGTGGGAACTCTATTTGCAATAGATGTTTATGCGGTGTCTTGTAAAAAGAATGCGTTTTTGAGCGCTCCTGAAGAAGGAGCTCAAAGTCAGCAAAAAGAGCTACCTGCCGGGTACAATGCAAGCGCATCTTTTGTGGGACGCAACGAAACGGGAGTTTTTTTCACAGCAGATTATATTTATTGGGATTGGACGCAAGGTTCCATGAAGTTAGGAGATTTTGTTGACCCCTCGACAAAACCTAAAAAGCAGGTTGCCGTTCTTTTATCCCCAGGATATGCCTCGGGAGTTCAAGTGGGCGCTGGATATCGAATGGCAAATGTCGATGGCTGGAACCTCAATTTTCAGTATACCTTCTATCAAAATAGCGCAAGTCAAGGTGAGGAGACGACAAATGATCAATACGTTCGCTATATCGATCCTGTAAAGCAAAAGCTTAAGGTTTTTCAAGGAAGTATGCAATATCATCTCAACATGAAGTACAACGAGCTTTGGGGAATGCTTCAAAGACCTTTTTACTTTGGAAAACGCCTTCTCGCTAATTTCGGAGTAGGTCTTGATTCTCTTTGGGTTGTTCAACAGCTGAGCTCTGATTTTAATGGTCTTTCGGGGAATAATCCATCTAATGCAACAACTTTAACGGTAGGAAGTTCGACAACAGAGACAAAAGAGTGGAGTTTAGGTCCAAGGGCCTCTTTGGACGCAAGTTGGCAGCTTGGGCAAGGAATTGCTTTTCTTGCAGATATTGCCGGTAGCCTTTTGTATACCCGTTATTACGATTTAGACTATCTGATGAAACTGGATAAAGCTTCAGGGAAGACAAAGCTTTTTTCCGCATCACTTCCACAAAATGTGAATACATTAACACCCATTTTACAGTTTTTCTTAGGACTGAATTGGAGTCGGAATCTTGCTCGGAATGGTTACCGCTTAGGGCTTACTGCAGGATATGATTTTGCAGCTTACTGGAATTTCGATATGTTGAACTTTCATAGCATTATCCATAACACAGAAAGTGCGAATATGTATTTGCATGGCTTGAGGCTCGAAAGTCGCTTTGACTTTTAAAAGTGCTTTAATGCTTGGATGACATAGATTTCAAGCGAGTCGGGGGAGATGAGTTCTTTCGGAAGAGGAACAGATTTTTTCTCGATCTCTTTCCCTTTTTGCTGCTCAGCTAAGAGCATCCCTTTCTCAAATTTTAAAGAGGAGAAGTGGTTTGCAGCTGCAAAAGCGCGGATCCGATTCATGTGGTAGAGCCAGATCACAGGAGGTGGAGGGGGGCCAAAGCGGTCTTTGATCTCTTCTAAGATTTCTGTTAGGTCTTCGGCTTGAGTTGCTTCTCCCATGCGATGATAGAGTTCGATGCGAAGAGAAAACTCATTGATGTAGCTTTCAGGAAGATAGGCGTCGTAGCGAAACTCCATCTTTGTTTCTTGGAAGGAGATGGGGCGCTCTTTTTTCAGCGCTTCAACTGCTTTTTTTAAAAGCTTGCAATAGAGGTGAAAGCCAATTGTAGAAATTTGTCCCGATTGTTGCACGCCAAGAAGGTTGCCAGCTCCTCGGATTTCTAGATCGCACATGGCGATCTTCATCCCTCCGCCAAATCCTTGGGCTTCCGCTAGTGCGTGGAGCCGTTTTTGCGCAATTTCAGAGAGACTCCGCTTTTTGGGGACAAGGAGGTAGGCGTAAGCGGATCGATTCCACCTCCCCACTCTTCCTTTCAGTTGGTAAAGATCAGCAAGTCCATAGGCGTGCGCTTGGTCGATGAGGATTGTATTGGCATTTGGAATGTCGATCCCATTTTCAACAATAGTTGTTGCTAAAAGAAGATCGATTGCCCCCTCTTTAAATTGATGGAATACTTCATCGATTTGGTCTGCATCCATTTGTCCATGAACAATGCCCGTTTTTGCAGTGGGTACAAGCTCTTTTAGTTTTTCTTCAACCTTATAGATTGACTCCACTCGGTTGTGGATGAAGAAAGCTTGGCCGCCGCGAGCAAATTCGCGCATGAGTCCATTTTGGATCACTTCAGGTTCATCTTCTGCAATGACCGTTTTGACGGGTAACCGATCTTGAGGAGGTGTATTGATAGTGGAAAGATCGCGAGCGTGGACTAAAGAGAGGTAGAGTGTGCGCGGAATCGGTGTTGCAGAAAGAGTCAGACAATCAACGCCCTCTTTAATTTTTTTTAAGGTCTCTTTTGCGCGCACGCCAAAGCGTTGCTCCTCATCGACGACTAAAAGCCCTAAGTCCTTAAAATTTAAGTCTTTAGATAGTAGTCTATGCGTGCCGATTAAGATGTCGACTTTCCCAATGAGAAGTTCTTCAATTGTTTTTTGCACCTCTTTTGGCGACTGAAATCGAGAGATGATCCCCACGCGAATAGGGAATGGGGCCATTCGCTCTGAAAAGGTTTCATAGTGTTGCATCGCTAAGACAGTTGTGGGGACTAAAACTGCGACCTGTTTCCCCCCATCGATGACCGCTTTGAAAGCGGCGCGCATGGCAACTTCTGTTTTCCCGTATCCCACATCTCCGCAGATGAGTCGATCCATCGCTTTTGAAGACATCATGTCTTCTTTGATTGCTTGGATGGCCAGTTGTTGATCTTCTGTTGCTGTGTAGGGGAAGTCTTCTTCAAATTGCTGCATTAAGGGGCTATCGGGGGGATAGATAAAGCCCCCTTTTGCTTTCCTTTTTGCATAGAGTTGCAAAAGGTCATTTGCGTAACCGACAATTTCTTGTTGGGCATTTAACCGAACTGTTTGCCAACGTTTGGAGCCGAGCTGAGAGAGCTGAGGAGCTTCCTCTTTTGTGCCAATGTAGCGCGAAACGAGGTTGGCTTGCGAAAGGGGAACAAAGAGTTTGCTATTTTCCGCATATTCTACGATGAGAAATTCACTTGTTTTCCCTAGATGATCGCTTTTTTTCTCAGTTCCTAAATAGCGGCCGATTCCGCTGTGAAAGTGGACGACGAGATCGCCAGGTTGTAAAAGGTGGAAATGGGCAGCTGGTGTATGGGTTGAAGTGCGCCATCTTTGCCTGCGGACAAGTTGTCTTCCCGTTAACTCTGCATGGGGGATTAAAGCGAAGGAGAGATCTTCTAAAAAGAATCCTGAAGTAAGCTGACCTCGTCCGAAAATACTTTTTGGTGGGATGGAAGGCAATTTCTCCTTCATCTCTTTTTCTTCGCTCTCATTTGCGCCTAGGAAGAGAAACTCCATTTCAGGGTGTGAGAAAAGGGGCTCTAAAGGATGAATACTGCGGTAGGAGTGGGCGATGCGCTTCGCTTCAAATGTGCGACTGAGCCACTCAAATTGATTGTGGCGCACGTTCCCAAGTTCTTCAATTGTTTGGCTTGTACAAAAAATTTGTTGAAGAGAGCGATTGTGATCGAGGAGTTCATCCAGTGGGTGGAAGAAAGATGAGCGCGCTCCTGGCATCCCTTTCAGAGCAACAAAATTTTCTTCGATTTGGAAGAGATCATCCCAGAAAAAAAGGGGATCTTTTCCTAAATATTCGAGGATGGAAGTGAGCCGGTTTGCTTTTTGAAGGAGTTTTAGTTCTTGCGCTGGTGTGAGGAAAATCCGATCTACTCGCCCCGTTGTCTTTTGACTTGTTGGATCAAATGTGCGGATGCTTTCAATTGCATCATCCAGCCATTCAATGCGAAAAGGGGCGGGGGAGGATAAAGGGAAAAGATCGAGGATTCCCCCTCTTAAAGCAAATTCTCCTTTATCCACAACAATTGCCGCTGGCTCAAATCCAAGCCTTGTCAAAAGGGTTGGCAACGTCTCAAAAGAGATTCGATCTCCTTTTTTCCAAAAGGTTAAAAGGGGGGAGAGTTCCTCTGGAGAGAGCACTTTTTGCAATAAAGAGGCAAGTGGGCAAAGGAGGATGATGGGCTGTTTTTTTTGTAGGAGTGCGTGAAGTGCTTCAAAGCGCTTTCCTAAAATGTCAGGGCTAGGGGGGATCTCTTCACCTGGGAGCGTTTCCCAGGCGGGGAATTCGAGAATTTGGTCGGGAAGAAA
>DATECD010000123.1:0-11873 GCA_035287065.1 Chlamydiales bacterium
ATTGACAAATTGAGCGCCCTCTTTAGATCCAAATTTTCGAGTGATCCGGATCGCTTCAGAAATGGCAATCGGACGAGGAAGGGTGGGCTGTTCATAGAAAAGTTCAAAGATCCCGAGTCGCAACGCACACTTTTCTGCCAAAGAGATCCGCTCCACTTGGTACTCTTCTGAGGCTTCGCGAAGTTTCCCATCGATCTCACTCAATTTTTCGAGGATCAATGAAGTCTTGTCCAACGCATCTTTTACCGACCGTTTTGTCACTTTCAATTCTGCCATCAGCATGAGGGCCGTTTCCTCCCCACTTTCAAAACCAAATTGACTACTGAAGAGGAGTTGGAAGACAATTTCTCTAAATTTTTGTTGATGGAGCGCCATAGGAAGGGGAGTATAGCACCCACCCCTTAAAATGTCATGACCGTGATTTTTTAAAATTTAACCTTTCACTAAGAACCTGCTTGCGAATGGCAGAAAAAACCAAATTACAGGACCTGAAATGTATAATAAAAAATTATTGTACATTTACAAAAAAACACCTAAATACATATAATATTTACAGTTATTAACAAACATAAATGAGATAAATATGTCTATGTCCATACTGCCAAACTATCTAGCATCCCTACCACCATTTGAACGCGGAAATCTAACGCCCTTACCACCACTCGAAGGCAGAAATCTAAGATTTGGAGCAACAGAGGAACTCTCCCTTACAACATCCCTTACAACAGAGGAACTCTCCCTTGTAGTTCGCACCGATGCTGCTGCTCGTCGCGTAGGACTCGTTGATAACACCTACCCATCCTTTTACATATCAAATCCCTGTTTCCGGCCCCCCTTATCACCTTTCGATCAAATCCTCAATGCATGGGTAACGCAAGCTTCGTCAAATCCAAGCCACAACGGTTACGTAAAAGCAGCGAACAAATTTTTTCTAACCTACAGACTAAATTCTGACACCTTACTTCCTCGCTTTCGGCAAATCAATTCTCTCTCAGAAGGGATTTTTGAATTTTTACCACAGCTAGAATACATCGATCTTTCTAAAAACAAGATCAGTTATCTTCCAGAGACGATCTTTTCTCCTTTAACAAAGTTAACTAGCCTCTCTCTCTGTCAGAATCAGATCAGTTATCTTCCAGAAGGGATCTTTTCCTCTTTAATCTGCCTAGGCCACCTCGATCTCAGTGGCAACCGCATTTCACTTCTATTTGCTGAAATCTTCTCCTCTTTATCTGAACTAGAATCGCTTGATCTCTCGGATAATCCCTCTCTTTCCGCTCTTCCATTAAAGACGTTAACGCTCCCCAAAATCTATACTATTGATATTACAAAGTGCCATTTCAGATTTGCTGAATTAATAGAAATCTTCGATATCGTATACGCACAACCGGAAAGAAAAATTACAATTCTCCAAACGTGAGCTCTAGCTCTTTAAAAAGATCGTAATAGATATTTTTGATTGAATTAGCAATTTCTGTTGCAGTTGGCTTATTGTAAGTGTGGGTGGTTTTGTTGTGATCTTTAAACACGACCATCCATGCTTCGCCATCTTGAATCAACCCTGCTTTAAAAGCTTCTTGAATCGCATCGCGGGAACCATATACATTTTGATTTCCCCTCTCTTGCAGAAAATCTTTTAGCGTGTTCCAAGCTAACTCGTATGTATATTCAAACCCTTGAATCAATCCTTGCTCTTCGAGAAATGAAAGAGATCTTGTGCGGCTTAAAAAAACTGCCTCTTCAAGTAACGCAAGCGCTTTTTTATAGTTGATAAAGCGCTGTTTCCATCGGATGTCATCTCTATTCATTGTATCCTCTTACAGGCAAGTTTCTCATTTACCTATTTTCTTTAGCAACCACCAGATAGCAGAGGCCTAAAGCATTAAAAATATTTTCATCTATAATGAAGAGGAAAATTGGAGGACTAGACATGACTACCGATAGAGTGAGCTTTTTAAGAGATCAGGGCCAACTACCAACACGGCCAAATAGACCTATTCTCCCTTCTTCCTCAGCTATTTTTTCAACGGCATCAGCTGCTTTTTCCTCTGTAGCTGCTACTTTTTCAGCAATCGCGCACGCTCCTTTCTCATCTTGTTGTGTATCATCAAGAAGAAGAGTTCACACCATCGTCGATCAGGAAAACATCGCAAACACAACTTTTCTGCCAAGAACTAGAGATGAAGAAGACCTTCATCAACTCCTTAACGAATGGATCACTCAAGCCCCAGAAAATCTTCACAATAACTATATACAAGCAGCAACAAGAATTAAAATTTGTTACGCTCAGAAAAATCCAGAATTAAATCTATCCTCTCTTACCCTCACCTCTCTTCCAGATAGGGCCTTCCTTTTTTTAACTCATCTACAAACGCTTCATCTAAACAATAACCCATTCACTACTCTTCCAGAAGGGATCTTCTCCTCTTTGACTCAGCTATTAGCCTTCAGTCTCTGTGACACCCCACTCACCTCCCTTCCAGAAGGGATTTTTTCCTCTTTAACGCAACTAAGAATCCTCCACCTCTATGGCAACTTATTTACCTCTCTTCCGGAAGGAATCTTTTCCTCTTTATCTCAACTGCAATGGCTCTATCTCACTGACAACCACCTTACCTCTCTTCCAGAAGGAGTATTCTCTCCATTAACTAAGCTGCAAATCCTTCACCTCGCTCACAATCGCTTCACCTCTTTACCAGATCAAATCTTCTCCTCTTTAAGGCAACTACAAGAGCTCCACCTCTTTAACAATCAGCTTACCTCTATTTCAGGTAATCTCTTCTCCTCTTTGACACAAATACAAATGATCGGTCTCTCCAACAACTACCTCAGCTCTTTACCATTAGAGATTTTCTCACTAGCTCCCCATTGCACAATCGATATTGCATGCTGTCGATTCACTTCAAGCGTACAAGGAAGAATCCGCAATACAATAAACACCCCAGAGTACCAAGGACCTAACATCTTATGCGCAAGGTTTTTACTATCCATTAAAAGACCCGATCCCTCATTTGATACACTCATTCGCAAACTCTATGCACAGATAGACCAATCTACTCCTGACCTACCCATTTTTGCTCTATTGCAAACTACGGAAAAAGATTCTGAACAAATCCGTCACTGGCTTGCAAAACTCACTCTAATTGCAGAGTTTAGAAATGGTGGCAACGACCGTATAAGACTTGTTAAAAAAATCATCGAATACCTCGAGCTTGCAGCTTCTCCTGAAAATGAATGTTTTCGCAATGAATTTTTACAAATTATTGATGAAGCTTCAACCACTTGTGGCGATCGGATGGCCCTTTCCATTATCCACTTAGGAATTGCAAAACGGATTGCTACAGTAAGTTTAGATAATATGCAAAACGTATACGATTTACTGATCTATGGTGTTTGGACAATCGATCAGTTATTCAAAATAGCTCATGAAAAAGTGCAAGGTCTCCGTTTCTTTGATGAGATCGAAGTCCACCTTGGATTTTTAATCCCTTTAAAAGAAGATCTAAACATCCCTCTCGACGTAGAAGAAATGCTCTATTTTCAACTCTCTAGCGTCTCTTCTGAAGATCTCAATCGAGCAAGAGAAATAATTTTACGTCGAAGAGGAAATCCTCAAGAAGTTTGCGCATTCTTAAACTCACAACCTCTTTGGAACAAGATGCTCGAAAAAATATATCCTGAAGAATATGAAAGCGCCTGCAAAACCGAAGATCCCTTTACCGCCTTGCAAGCTCTTACAATACGCAAACTCAATGATTTTGCCAAAAGTGCAGATCTGGTAGGATCGGCAGCTTACCCCACGTGATTTATGCGAGCTGTTTTTCTAGATACGGAGACAAATGGTCTCAACCCACAAGTTCATCACATTGTCGAGCTTGCATTTAAAATTGTCGATCTGGAAACAGGAGCGCTTCTCGACAACTATGAAAAAATTGTGTCTATGCCCGAAGAGGCATGGGCGAAAAGCGATAAAGAGAGCCTGAGAATCAATGGGTTTTCTTGGGAAGAGATCCAAACAAAAGGGCAAAAGCCAGATCTCATTGCCCAAGAGATCACAGAACGCTTTGAGCAATTTGAAATCAAACGGAAAAAGGCCGTTTTCATTTGTCAAAATCCCTCTTTCGACCGGGTCTTTTTCTCAAAGCTCATCAACCCAGATCGGCAAGAAGCTCTTTTTTGGCCCTATCACTGGCTCGATCTTGCCTCCATGTTTTGGGCCCTTTCAATTATTGAGGCAAAGTCCCAAAAAAGCCCTCTTCCCTGGCAAATCGGTTTTTCTAAAGATTCAATTGCCTTTCATTACAAAATTCCGCCTGAAGATAAACCTCATCGAGCAATGAACGGGGTCTCCCATCTTCTTCTCTGCTACACAGCCATGCTTGGGTTTAGCCCAAAAAGGTAAAAATAGAGGCCGCAGCAATTGGCGCCGTTTCTGCCCGCAAGATAAATGGGCTTAACCGAACTCCTCTCCCTTTTTCTTCTAACAGTTTTTGTTCTTCAGGAGCAAAGCCAGCTTCTGGACCTGTGATGAAAAGAAGGGGGGAAGGAAGGGGCAAAAGGGTTGAGTGCGAACCTTTTGGATCGCCAAAATAGATAGTCTCATGATGCAAAAGAGAAGAAAGATTTGAGACAATTTCAATAGAGGGAAGGTGGAGGCGTCCTGATTGTTTCAATGCCGCAATTGCAAGGGTATGAAATCGATCTTGCTGAGTAAGAGTACCTATTTCAGAACGGGTAGCTCGATAAAAAAGAAATGAAGAGCATCCAAGCTCTGTCCCTTTTTCAACCACCCACTGCAATTTAGCAGGGCGCATCCAAGGAACTGCAAGAAGAAGCTGAAAAAGGGGGGGAGGCACATGTTGAAGAGCCTCAATGAAAAGTTTTCCTTTTTTCTTCTCAATAGCCTCAATTTTTGCAATAGCAAGGTCCCCTTTGCCATTGACAAGCTCCACTTCATCCCCAACGCCTTGACGCATCACTTTAGTCATGTGATGAAACTCCTCTTCTTCAAGAAAGCATGTCGTTCGACACTGAAACTCCGCATTTAAAAAGAAGCGATTACTTGGCAAATTAGACCTCCTCCCATAAAGATCCAGGTCTACAAAGCGCCCGTTTCAAAATTTCAGAGACATCTTCTTTAAGATGAGGGGGAAGATGGGGATCTGCCAATTTTTTAAGCTTAGGAAAATCCAACACCTCAAATGCACTCAAAGAGAGGTAATGGTGTTTGATGGGCGCAAAATCTGAAAAATTAAAGACGAGCTTACAACGGTAATCATCGAGGAGTGTCTCTTCGATATTTTGGTAGTAAAAGATTTCATCTGCTTCGATCAGTTTTTCTTCACGGCAAAAGTTCGGAGCGCAAATGAGCAAAAAGTCGAGTGGGTAGATTTTGCGGAAAGTGGAAAGGTGAGGAAGGAACTTTTCTGGATTTGGAGGAAGAATGAGACAAACTGAATCGTGGCGAAACTGCTTATAGACATTTTTCGGCGTCTGCTGCTTCCACCGATTGTGTTGCCAAAGCCATTCCCCGGGCCCTTTCCGAATCTCATCTTGCAAAAGGGTAAGGCTTAAGTCCATCATCCGAACTGTTTCCCGCTCAATTGGCTCTTCAGAATTTGGCCAAATCGGATCTGAGTAGGTGATCTCGTATCCTTTCTTTGTCCTTCGCGTCCAAACAACAAGGATCGGGCACCCTGTCCGATACGCTAAAAGCGCAGGAGCTGTGGAAGTCCACGCCCTTCTTCCCAAAAATGGAAATGAGTAACCGCTACTCGGCATCCCTTGATCGCCCACAATGCCGATAAAAAAACCCTTCTTTAGCGCGCGAAGCCCCTCTTTTACGGCATCTTTTTGCGCGATGATCTTCCCCCCATATTTTTCGCGAATCGCAACAATCCAGCGGTAGAGGCGCTTATTTTTAATCGGCTTACCGATTGCAATCCCCTTCATCCGCCAAGTCCCTTCTAAAAAAAGCGTCTCCCAATTGGACAAATGACCACAGAAGAAAATGATCCCTTTCCCCTGATCGTGAAGTTCTTGAGCTACTTCTGGGTTTTTGCAGTAGATTGCAGGAGAAAGGCTCTTCTCTACCCAAAGGCGGGGATATTCTAAACAGACAATCGCAACATTTTGAAACGACTCTTTCGCAATCCGATATTGCTCCTCTTTTGTGAGCTTAAGTTCTGTCGCAAGCCCTAAATTGCTTAAGGCCCGTTTTCGATATCGCGGCACAAGATGAAAAATAGAGCTGCCAATTGCTTTCCCAATCAATCGAATCCAGGAAAGGGGAAGCCACTGTAACGGGAAAGAAAAAAAGCGGATTAAGTAGTAGGTAAACATGCGTCGATGATGTGGTTGAGCTGTGAGGAATAATCGAGAAAAGAGATCTTTTCACGAATCTGTTCCGCAGAAACTTTTGTTTTAAGAAATCCTTTTTCTAAACAGGTAAGAATAGAGTAAGGATCTGCATGATCCTGGATAATACACCCATTTTGGTCATTCAACACTTCGCATCCCCCATTTTTTTTAGATGAGATCACAAAAAGACCCATTGCAAGCGCCTCTACAGTGACATTGGCAAAAGGATCATAAAAAGAGGGAAGAACAAGAAGATCTGCCATTTGATAAAAAGGTAAGATCTCTTTTACAGGTCCAAAAAAATGAACTTTTTCCTCAATATTTAGTTTTTTAGCCTGAGCAACATAGGAATTCAAATCCCGATCTTTACCCACTACGGAGAGGTGGATCTCCTTTCTTTTCCATAAAGAGAGCGCTTGAAGTAAAGGGTCTAACCCTTTTCTTTTATAGCCATTGCCAATAAAAAGAAGATGTAAGCAATCCGTTGGCAAGCCAAATTTCTGAAGGGCCTCTTTTCTCCCCTCTTCCCATCGATCAAATGGCGATTGCCATTGCGCCCACTCAACTCCATTATGCACAACTTTAATTTTTTTCTCATCCACTCTGTAATAAGAAAGAACTTCCCCTTTAACCATCTGAGAATTCACAAAAAGCTTTTGCAATCCCGGATACTCAAATCCCGCTTTTTCCAAATTCAAAATTTTTCTATGTAGGGGATTCAAGAAATGGAGTTGGGACTTCCATTTTCCTTCGATAAGACGGCGAGCTTGAAGCCACGATGCATGAACCCCATTTCCCGCTCTAAGATGCGTTTGAACCCGATTGCGATCCATCCCAAATACGATATCAGCAGGATGGGCTTTCAACCATTTTTGCACCATTTGATCAAACTGTTCTAAGCGAAAAGAGGGAGGCCAATGGGGAGTGGGAAAGGAGTGCACCTTAAAAGGGAAAGATCCTTCAGCCTTTGTTGTGAGAAGGGTCACCTCGCTTTTTTTTTGAAGGAACGCTTGTCCAATCTGCACAGTTGATTTTTCAAGCCCTCCCGTTCCTTCAAGCTTAGCTTTAAGAAGAACAACTCTCATGGATAATTTTCTGGTGTAACTAAAACCGCGTTGCCGTCGACATGGATAGCGAGCTTTAATTTTTTGTGGCTTGGCGTGTACAGACGGAAGCGATTCATGTAACTGCGGAAGCGGTTGCGCAAGTACCCTTCTCGAAGTACGGGCTGAAGTTCCCTAAGTTCAATACTAAGCTCCGCCATTGCTTTAGCGACAAACCGATCTTCCAATTCTTGTGGGCAGATAAATTGCACATTCCAGAGAAGACTTTCCGTGCTCCCTTTTGGAGCAGGAGTGATCGCAATCTGAATGCGGTCTTTGACAAGATCGAGAAACTTACGACTCACTCCTTGAGCAAAAAGGGGTTGGGTAATGATTTTGATCCCATTCTTTTTGATCACAAAATCGTTTGCAACAAGGGTACACATCTCTGGATTGATGCCGCTACACCCTTCTGCTGGGAAAAAAAGAGAAACTGAAATAGGCGCATTGATCGGGAGAAGGTCTTGACGAGCAAAATCGATTCGTAAGCCCTTCGCGTGGGGATCATCGATCTCAATTTCTGTCTCAGATAAACCGGGGACCATCACTTTTTTCCAGGAATTCGGGACAAAGAAGCTAATTTCATCGGCATTCCGCTTCTCTATTTTCTGCAAAATGTCGAGTTCAGCTGCTGAAATATCACTTAAGTTAAACGTCAGTGTAAGCCCACCTTTCGTCTTGAGCTGTTTGATTGTCTCTTCGGGCCCAACAACAGTTAGATCGAGATAATAGGGAAAAACATCGAGGTACTGATACCCTTTTGGAGCTTCACCAATAGGCTCTGTCACAATGATAGGGATCTTCTCTTTCACCTGTTTACTCTGTCGAATCATCCTCTCGATAGGCACTATGCGAGAAAGCCCTTTTTGGAGATTGATATCGGGATTTAGGCATACGAGATCTTTTTTCCCAATCACCGCCATCCATTGGTTCGGCTTCTCTTTCGCATCGAGAACAATTTCTAGATCCCGGCTCCCCAATTCATCAAGCATGAACCGATTGCCTTGAATCGCTATAGATACCCGTTCGTTCAGTGTGCCATTGGCTTGCATCCCTTCAATTGTCTTCCCAGGACTTAAGTTGATCACTCGGACAGGGACATCGGGAATTGTTTTCGTCGCAGTCAATGAGCGATTGACAACAACCCAAACAACAATTGCTAAAATTAAAGAGAGGAGCTTACGAACCCAGTTCTCAATAAAAAGCCGTTTCAACAAAGTGATCATCGCTTCAGCCACTCCAAGAAATTGAATTTACTTTGAGGAATTGTCGCTTTCGATGGGGGATTAAAGATACTTCGAATGATCCCTTTGAATCGATCGATCTTTACTCCGCGAGTCATGATCCCCTCCCTTGCAATCGACACTTTCCCCGTCTCCTCAGAGATCACAATGACTAAAGCATCCGTTGTGTGACTCAAACCCAAAGCTGCCCGATGGCGCGTTCCCATCGATTTTGAAAGTTGAGAAGGGTCATCTGCTAAAGGGAGGATCACAGCTGCTGCAGTAATGATCTTATCGCGCAAAATCACAGCTCCATCGTGAAGAGGCGTATTGATTGCAAAAATTGTCTCGAGAAGTTCTTGAGAAAAGTGACTCTCTAAGATCACAGCTTTATGTGCATATTCATCGAGTGGATCTTTATTCTCTAAAGCGATGATCGCTCCAATTCTTTTATCCGACATCCGATAGACAGAACCTGCCAATTGATCGAGAAACTTATCGAATTCGGTGATCTCCCGATACCGTTTTCCCTTCACACTCAGCTTCGAAAGCGCAACTCTTAACTCAGGTTGAAAGATAATGATGATCGCCAAGACCAACACATTTCCGATCAACACCATGATTTTTTGCAAAACAGGCAAATTAAACCAAGTGGAAGCAGCAAGGATCAGAAGAAAAGCAAAAAACCCAAAGACGAGATCAATCGATTTTGTGTTCCAGAAAAACGACAAGATATAGTTAATCATCACAGCGATGATCGTAATCTCAACGAAAGGAGTGATAGAATGGAAGAAATGCATGCGTGGGACTCAAATGAGAATTCTAGAAGTTCTCCTTTCTTTTGGCAAGCCCCACACAATCGAAAGAGATCTATTACCGCAGCAATTCCCATTAAAGATTGTCGCGTAGTCTATCTTTATCGTACCAAAACCCCTCATGCTTCTGAAAGAATGTGGTCTGTATGAAGATGTATACGCAGAGTTGCTATGCGTATACATCCAATCAAGCCCTTGAATTGATGAATTTTTGTGTGGATACATCGTCGACCACGAAAATCTTTTAACGGGAATACCTGTCTATTACCGAGAGCTGCTAGCACAAATGTAAAAAATTTTGTAATATCCACGGGATGGATGTTCTGACTCTTTCTAGAATCCAGTTTGCGCTAAATATTGCGTTCCATTACCTCTTTCCGCCTATTAGCATTGGGCTTGGGCTGATGCTTGTGATCATGGAGGGGATCTATCTAAAAACAAAAAAAGAAAAATACCGAGACATGGCGATCTTCTGGACAAAGATCTTTGCCCTTGTTTTTGCTATGGGAGTCGCAACAGGCCTTGTGCAAGTATTTGCCTTTGGCACCAATTGGGCTAAATACTCTCGATTTGTGGGGGATGTCTTCGGAAGTGCGCTCGCTGCTGAAGGTGTCTTTGCCTTCTTCTTGGAGTCTGGCTTTTTAGGGGTTGTCCTTTTCGGATGGAATCGCGTCAGTGCAAAACTCCACTATCTATCGACAATTTGCGTATGTCTTGGCGCCCATTTTAGCGCGGTTTGGATTTTGGTCGCAGTCTCTTGGATGCAGACTCCAGCTGGCTTTGCCATTGTCGAAGGACCTACTGGACCAAGAGCTGTTGTCACCCACTTTTGGGAGGTTGTTTTTAACCCCTCATTTCTCGATCGCCTATTTCACACAATCATCGCCTGCTGGATCACAGGCGCGTTTTTTGTCATCAGTGTCGGCGCTTATTACTTATTGAAAAAACAGCACATCCCTATCGCCCGTTCCATGATGCGTATTGGCCTTGTCGTCGCATTTGTCACTTTAGTCTTACAACTTTTCTCTGGAGATAGCAGTAGCAGGCTCATCGCCAAATACCAACCAGCTAAACTTGCTGCCTTTGAAGGGCTATACGAAACAATCCCCTCTACACCGATCTCCCTTTTTGGATGGGTCGATGCAAAAAATAAAAGCGTCCATTCGATCCAAATCCCCTGCGGGTTGAGTATGCTAACTCATCGAGATTTGACAACGCCAGTGACAGGACTCGACCAAATCCCTGAAGATGAGTGGCCCAACGTCCCCGTCGTCTTTCAAGCATTCCACATCATGGTGCTCCTTTGGGGCGCGATGTTCTTGATTGCCTCTTTAGGTCTTTGGTTTTGGCTAAGGAAGAAACTCGATCAAAAACGGTGGCTCTTATGGAGCATGGTCTTCTCTGTCCTTTTTCCCCATATCGCGCAACAAGCGGGCTGGTTTGCAACGGAAATGGGAAGGCAGCCTTGGATTGTCTGGAAGATTTTACGAACAAGTGCAGGCGTCTCCTCCTCCATTCGACCTGCGCAAGTGGAAGGGTCGATCTGGATGTTTACCTTCATCTATCTCCTCCTTTTTTTCCTTTTCCTCTTCCTCCTCGATAGAAAAATCAAACATGGACCCTCAGCAAACCTTCTTGAAGAAGAAGTTTACCGCAATGTCTTAAAAACAAAAAATGGATAGATCGTGCTAGAAACTCTTTGGTATACAGTGATCGGCGTTGCTGCGATCCTCTACGTAATCCTCGATGGATTTGATCTTGGCGTTGGAGCTTTTCATCTCCTTGCAAAAGATGATCTTCAGCGAAGACATTTCCTCAATGCAATTGGCCCTGTATGGGATGGCAATGAAGTTTGGCTTGTCATTGTGATGGGAGGCCTTTTTGCAGGATTTCCCAACGTCTATGCGACCCTTTTCTCAGGCTTCTACACGCTCTTTATGATCTTAATTGCAGGGCTTATTTTTCGCGCTGTAGCCATTGAATTTAGAAGCAAAAGAGAATCCCTTTTCTGGCGCTCTCTTTGGGATGTTCTTTTTTCAACATCAAGTATTCTTGTCGCATTTATCCTAGGCGTTCTCATCGGCAATATGGTGGAAGGAATTCCTCTTGATAAAGAACAGAACTTTACAGGAACTTTTTCTGATATTTTTCAACCCTATCCCATTCTCATTGGAATCACAGCCATCTCCCTTTTTGCAATGCACGGCTCCCTTTTTCTCGCAATGAAAACGGAAGGGGAAACGCATGATCTTGTGCGCGGTTGGATTGCACCTGCAATTTGGGTTTTTATCACCTTCTTTGCCCTCGCAACCATAACGACCTGGCTTCATGCCCCCCATATGGTCGAAAGATTCTACCTACACAAAGAACTT
>DATECD010000124.1:0-3465 GCA_035287065.1 Chlamydiales bacterium
CAGGGGGGACGGTCATGTGCATTTTAGAAGGCATGATGTCGCTCATCTCATGAATATCCAGAGCCGTCTCATGCGACCAGACTCCTTGAGGATTGCCTTTCCTATCTCTGCTCCAAAGAACCCAAAGAACCAGTTCGGACCGATCCGTCACGGGGTAGCGGGCAAGGCGATAAATCCCTCTAAGCATTTTGACCCATTCTCCCGAGCGAATCCTGAAATGAAAATTGGAGTGAGGGATTCCGCAGTCTTCTGCTTGTTGCGCGGTAAAATATCCTTGCTGACGATCTGCTACCTCAAAGAGTCTATCTTGCGGGCTCATATTGCCAAGCGGACATACAAATGTATCGTAGACCTCGGCAGCGGCTTTGAAATAATGGCACATGGACATACGGATGTTTCCCGGGGATTAGGCTATCTCTCTTCTTCGACGATCCAAAATGTCTTTAATGAAAGGGCTACAATTGAGCACTATCTTCTTCCGCAATGTAAGATAGGAAGCGCCGTTTTAACGAATCTTTTTTTGGGAATAACAGAGCTCAAGGATGCCCAAACCGATTTAAAAATAAAAAATTCCGGGACTGTTAGTCAAACTCCTTTGATTAGCTTAGGTCAGCCCTTGTTAAACAGAACCAATCTGTTTTTTGATTTTCCTAATTCTTTAATGTGGTTTGTGAGAGATTTTCGCGATCTGAAAAAAATCGGATTTAAACCGGAAGATTATCAAATAATTCCTTTTACAGTTGCAGGCTCAAAAATTGTGTTGGAGATTACGAGTGATTTGGGATTATTACGTTTTTGGCTTGATACCGGAGCAACTGGTTCGGCTGTAAAGACCGGGATATTAGAAAAGAAAAATCTTCTCCATGATGAATTGGGGAATCGGTGCTTCCTTAGCAAGTCATTTGTTCTAAATGGCTTTGATTATGGATCGTTTCGGATCTATACGATGAATATTTCTGAACATTTTGAAAAAATTGATGGAATATTGGGAATGGATTTTTTGAGGAAAGTGCCCTTCTATATCGATTACGAAAATCGTTTGATTTTTTTTAAAAAACCTTGATTCCTAAGCCAAGGATAACCCTGAAGTACAAGCCCCTCACCCGAACGGGGGGCTTGTACTTCAGGGTTATCCAAAGCTTCCGGTTGCATTGCTTTCCTTCAAATTACTTTGCAATGTCATCCATGGTTCTCTACGGAGTCTATTGAAAGAACAATTTTATGTTTCTTTCGCTCCAAAATGGGATCCGAAAATGGGGAAGAGGGTGTCAATGTCAGGATTTAGCTTTAGGTGACACGGCATTCATCAGAAGTGATCCAGGAAAAGTTGTTTCCGGCCAAAAGCTAAAAGCTGCGCAAGCGCTCTTTCGGGAGTTAGCCGGCACATATCGCAATGTGGAGCGACCGGAATGGGGAGACTTTGTCTTTTCTGTTCAGGTTGTGGGAGAAACGCCATTACTGATGGCACGTACATTTATCCCTGACCATCCCTCTGTTCCTCTGCAAGTGATCTCCTATTCTTTAGGAAAGGTTGAGATGACAGGGTTGGATCGAGAACCTCCAGATAAGCTCTTCCGTTTTTTCTTTGAAGAAGGCCAGTGGAAAATGACAGTTTCTGACATTGTCTCAACTGACCTTAACCTTGATGCTCGTGTCAAAGTCTTCTAACCGAGCAATCTGTTGGATTCTACTCTTTTGCGGAAAAATTACGAGGAAATGGGAGGGATTTCTCGCTGTAGTAGGTCAAAAAATATAGGAGCTGCGCTTCGTTCAATCCACGGGATATGTCCACAGTTTGGAATTTCAATAAAAGAGAATTGAGATAGTGTATTTGCAAGTGGAATTTTTATTCCGTTTGAGGGATGGGGGTCATAATCTCCATGAAGAGCAACAACAGGCCCACAAAAGGCGGCAATTCGCTTCAATAACTCACCATTTTTTCTAAGCTCTACAGCTTTAGGCCAAACAGCTTTGTAGATATCTGTTTGTAAAGTCACTGGCTCGCCCGTGTTTATGGGGTCAAAGCAGTCCGATTTTATGATAAGGGTATAAAGCTTTTGGTTAGATTGAACGGTACCTTCTTTGGATGGATTATTGAGTGATTGTAGGCATTCTTCAAGCGCCCTGCGCTCAGTAGTTGATAGGCGATTGAGTCTCCGTTTTCTTATCGAGGAAGCATATAGCTCATCAAAGCATGCGCTAGAGACTAAAATGACCTTATTTGCAAGATGGGGATACTTTGCAGCAGTGAGCAAGGCTAGCATAGCACCCCATGAATATCCAAGGAGGCACGTAGGCAATCGGCAATGTGCTTGAATTTGATCTTTGAGCTCTTCAATTTGGCCTTCAAGGCTTTTAGCGGTTTGAAATGGCTCGAGACTTCCTATCTTTCGTCGCGCGAGCTCTTCACCAATCGGTTTCAGCTCACCCGGAGCTCCTGGTCCGCCATGAATGAGGACAACATGAGGTTCGCTTGATCCATATTGGTTTACTTTTCCAATCGATGTCATGGCTGACATTCTAAATAAGATTGGATTTTTTTCGCTATGTCTCAGGCATTTATACAAAATTCCTCCTCTTTTTTTGTCTGCCAAGATGTGCTTGTAAATTGTTTCGTGGCTGACTTGCTCTTGCATTTGTTTTTTGAGCCATCCTGAGATCTGCTGCTGCAAGACGCTAAATCGCTTATGCAAAACACAAGCTTTATTCTTGGCGCCACCGGGTTTGGCGTCTATCAACTCTTCGAAGGCAAACAATTCCCGCGAGCTTTCGACTGGGTCATTTTTGATGAAGCCTCGCAAGCACTCCCTGCCTACGCACTTTTAAGTCTCGTATTTGGCAAAGGAAATGCTCTATTCTATGGAGATACCCAGCAACTCTCTCCTATTGTGACGGCAGATATACCCGCTCGCTCCATTTTAGAGGAGCTTATCTCTCGCTCTAGCCCTCAACATCGCCTTCGATTGAATAAAACCTACCGCATGAATGGTTTGATTTGCCAATTTATCAGCCGGCATTGGTATGGCCAAGAGCTTCAGAGCTCCGCAGCGGATCAAAGACTAGAGCTGCCGCATTATCCTCTATTTGCTGACTCCATCGATGCATATCTTGACCCCGCCAAGCCCTTAGTTGTCGTGCCTGTAGAGCATGAAGGAAATCTTCACTCTTCAAAAGAAGAGGCCCTCTGGATCGCACAGGCAGTCAAACGCCTCACTCTAGACTACTCATTTCCCATTGTTGAGATCGGCATTATTTCTTCGCATAGACTTCAAAACAACACAATCTTCAATGCCCTGAAAGAAACCCTTCCCTTTTCCATCAGACATCCCAACTTTGTGACTTTCTCGATAGGGTATAGAGTTTTAGGAGAGAGCATATTTTTAACCCAAACTTAACAAATTGGGGCAAGCTGGACTTGAACCAGCGACCGGCGGGTTATGAGTCCGCTGCTCTGACCAACTGAGC
>DATECD010000125.1:0-7617 GCA_035287065.1 Chlamydiales bacterium
AACAGCACTTGCACCGCATAAAATTCAGGCGTGACGAGAAATGCCTGCTCCAAGCTTTCATCGCGAATGGGTCCTGTTTGAAGCAAGGGAAAAAGCCCTTGCATCGTCAGCGGCCATTTTTCTTGATACGCAAAGCGAATAATCCCCTCAAATTGCTCGTCGGATAAGCCGGGATAAACTTCGATGCTTTTTCCTTCGCTGAGGGAAATAGTTCTTTTTTGCAACAGAGGCGCTGGCACAGCTTTTTCGAGATTGAAATGATGGAACGTCGCAAGCGCTGCGATCGCCAGATCCCTTTTTGCATACCCCTCTTCCACCAATTCCCGATTCGTCAACAACGCGACGAGCTCTCGAAAAGAAAGTTTGGATAGCGTTTGCAAAAAACCCGACTTGGTGAGCTTTTGCTCTTCCAAAGATGCTTTTTGCGGCGCCTTATAGCTGCCCGAAGAGTCCTGCAATAAAAAGGCGATAAACGCCGCGATGAGCCCAATGTTCAACGCGCCGCTGAGAATCAGCGAGACCGTCAGTTTTCGAAATTTTTCCATAATTCCTTCTAAAATACTTCTTTTCCCTGTTTTTGAAAAGCACTTGCAATCGAGATCGCCCTCGCGCTACAGTAAGAGGCGTCTTTTTAGAGAAAACCTATGAAGCTTCCTTTATCGCTAATTAAGTCCTTTATTTCCACAGACTTATCGGTAGAAAAAATCGCGGACACCCTCACCTTGCTCGGGATCGAAGTCGACGCCATCCACGCCCCTTACGCCCCGTTTAGAAACGTCGTCGTCGCCGAAGTGAAGGCCGCGCAGCGCCATCCAGCCGCCGACAAATTGCAGGTCGCGCAAGTCTTCGATGGAACACACACCTATCAAATCGTTTGCGGCGCTCCCAATTGTCGAGCCAAACTTCGGGTCGCTCTAGCAAAAGTAGGCGCTACTCTCACGGATGAAGCGGGGAAAACACGCACCCTTGCGCCAACATCTATCCGCGGCATTGAATCGCTCGGGATGCTCTGCTCCGCGAGCGAACTCGGCCTTTATAAAGACAATGACGGAATCCTCGAATTACCTAGCGAATTTCCTCTGGGAAGCGACTGCTCTTCTCTTCTTTGGGATCCCGTCTTCGAGCTTTCCCTCACGCCCAATCTCGGCCATTGCATGAGCGCGCTTGGAGTTGCTCGAGAACTTTCTGCCTTTTTACAAAAAAAACTTCTCCTTCCAACAAATCCTTTAAAAGAAGAGGGCGACGCCAACTGGACAAAAGAGTGGAAACTTGAGGTCAAAGACCCTGCTCTTTGCCCCTCTTATTTTGGTTGTTATATCGAGGGAGTCACAATTGGCCCCTCCCCTTTTTGGCTAAGAAAAACTCTTGCTGCAGCGGGGATGCGCTCCATCTGTAACGCTGTCGATATTGGCAACTATATCCTTTTGAAAACAGGACAGCCTCTCCATCTATTCGATGCTGACGCTATCGAAGGTAAGCTCCTGCAAGTTGCTCTATCAGATCAGCACATCCCATTTCTCGGACTCGACGGGATTTCCCGAGAGATCCCTCCTAAAACACTCCTCATTTCCGATGCGAAAGGGCCTGTTGCAATTGCAGGTATTCTCGGGGGAACAAGAGGATCAACTGGCTCCCTGACAAAAAATATTTTGATTGAAGCTGCAGCCTTTGATCCACAGATCATTCGCAAAGCCATAAAAAGCCTCGATCTTCGCACAGAGAGCAGCCAACGCTTTGAAAAAGGAATCGATCCAGAAGGGACCCTTAAAGCCTTAAATGAGACAGCAAGTCTTCTCGTTCAGATTTGCGGAGGGAAAATAGCCCCAGGAAAAATAGAGAAACAACGTCCCCCTTTCACTCCAAAAAAGATTTTTCTTCGCCCTCCTCAAGTCACTCGCATTCTTGGAACAGCGCTTTCTCAAAGTGAAATTCAAGAGCTATTGCAAAGGCTTATGTTTTCCTGCCAAGAAAAAGAGGGAGGACTCGAAGTTGAAGTCCCCCTTTTCCGTTCAGATATTTCAGAAGAGATCGACCTTATTGAAGAGGTAGCTCGCCTTTTTGGGTTTAATCATTTAACGTGCAGTAACGCCCAGTTTTCTCTTTCTCCCCACCCCCACGACTCCACCTATCTTTTCGAACAAGAAGTGAGAAAAAAACTCATTGGGTTTGGCCTTCAAGAATTTTTGACTTCCGATCTCATTAGTCCGCAACTGATTGCCCTTGCAAAAGAGTGGCTCCATCCTCACCTTGAATTACTCACTGCGCTCAACCCAAAGACAGAGATTTATTCAATCTTACGCCCCTCTCTTCTCCCCGGTCTTATGGAAGTAGCAGCCCGTAATTTCAATCAGAAAAACAGCGATTTTGCAGCCTTTGAAATTGGAAATATCCATCTTTTAGAAGAAAAACGCCTTCTTGAAAGGCCTATGATCGCTCTCCTTTTATCTGGAAAAAGGGCCCCGCATCACTGGAGTGCAAAGGAAAATGATTGGGACTTTTTTGACTTAAAAGGATTGATTGAACAGCTATTTGGGGCGTTTTTACTCCCCCCTTGCAAAATTGAACATGCGCATCACCCAAGCTTCCATCCCCACTCCCAAGCAAATCTCCTCTTTGGCGATGAACGGATTGGCTCTTTAGGAGCGCTCCATCCCCTTCTCTTAGCTCAAATGGAAATCAAGGCTCCTCTTTTCTATGCAGAGATCGATTTGCAACACTTAATGAGACTAGCAACGAAACAATCTCACATGCAGCCACTTCCCAAATTCCCTGAGTCAGAACGAGACTGGACACTCCCCTACCCCTCCCGAATGGCCATCCAAGACCTTTTCACTGTCATTTACAAACAAAAAGTTCCTCTTCTAGAAAAAGTAGAACTTATTGACCTTTACCACCCGTCTCCTCAAGAAAAACAAATGGTTACTTTGCGCTTTACCTACCGCGACCATTCCAAGACTCTTTCTTTTGAAGAAGTTCAGCAAACACATGAAGCGCTTGTGGCTTATGTGACAAACTCCTTGCAAATTGAGGCTCGATCCGAATAAGATCGGAGTCAATACATAGAGGTGGTTCTCTTATGAAACCAAGTTATCTAGCGCCAGCACTTGCTCTTTTACTCTGCACTTCCTGTTCAAGAACAGATTTCCCAGATGGGATTGTAAGTCAAACTTTTGTCCACAAATATGGATTTGATGTCTCCTCTTCTGAGTGGACTGAAAGGCAAGAAGATGGACAAGTGATCACCACTTTGGCAAATGGAGTCAAAGTTACACAAAACTATAGTGAAGGCAATCTGAACGGCCCAACGACCCACACATTCCCACGTAGTTCACAAGTTGAGAAATTGCAACTCTACGACCAAGGAACTCTTTTGAAAGAGACCCTCTATGACCAGCAAGGAGTTCCTGTCCGAGAAGAATCCTACGAATTTGACGATCGCCGCATCATAACGCTTTGGGACCAAAAAGGAGTTCCTCTCAGCATCGAAGAATATGATGGGGAACTTCTCATCGAAGGGAAATACTATACGGCAGAGCATGAACTCGAGGGAAAAATCGAACAAGGCTATGGGGAAAGAATCCAAAGAAATCGCGAAGGACTCCTCCTCTCTAAAGACCAAATCGAACAAGGCATTCTTATTCAAAGAATTACTTACCATCCCAACGGCCAAGCGCAAACTATTTCTCACTATCACGACTATCAACTCCATGGCGAGCAGCAAAAATTCAGCAGTTTGGGAAGACCTCTTTTAGAACTCAACTGGAATCATGGCGTCCTTGATGGGGTAAAATCTATCTTCCGCAATGGGATTAAAGTTGCAGAAGTTCCTTATGTAGACGGAGTTCGCCACGGAATGGAGACTCACTACGACGACCTTGGCAACCTTATTGCTGAAATTCCCTGGCGAAATGATAAAAAGCATGGCTGCAGCAAAAATTATTCAGAAGAGTCTTCCGATTTTCATTGGTTTTTCAACGGACGGGCAGTCACTGCCTCACGATTTGAATTCTTACAAGATCGAGAGAGAATGATCGCTGAGTTTCACGGCATTCAACTGGATGAAGAGATCGACACTACTGAATCGATTCAGTAGCAGATGCTCATATAAGTAGTTGAGGTGGCACCCCAAATCGGGGTCCCGTCCACCTCAATTTCATGATACCCAAATCATTACGGAGTAGAAGGGCTATCTAATTCTAGGCTCTTTATTCCAATCTCAAGAATAGGTTCATCGATAAGAAGGCTGATCTCATCTATCACCCTTACATCAACTGATGGCGCAGAAGCAATAGACTTAAGCTCCTCTTCAATAAAAATAGCCACAGGCTCTTCGAAATTCCATTCAGGCATCGCCGGTTCTTCTACCATTGATTCGATGACAGCACTCACCTGGGTAGGAGCTTCATCAGAAACAGCAACTGGTTCCGATGGACTCACTTCAACATTTTCATTTCTTTGCTCTTCTGCAATCTTTTGATTTGGAACACCTTCCTCAAAAGCCTCAAGAGCTGCAGGCTCTTTTTGACAATACGTTTTTTTCTTACCAGACTGACAGGAGCAAGCAAGAACTCCTACAAGCAGCCATTGACCGATCGATATTTTCATAAGTCTACCTCATTTGGTTCCGTGTAGGAACGTATCCCCATTATATAGCGCATCTCTTTTTGTGCAATTGACTCGTCATTTTCAGGCTGATATACCGAAAATTAACATGAGAAAAGTATCTTTGCAGCTCCTACTCGTTGTTCTTTTCTCTGGGATTTCCATACTTTCGTCCTGGATAGCCCTCACAATGACGGGAACACTTGCTTATGAGTTATTCCATACTCTCTATAATGCAATTGGAAACAAAACAACCCAGTATGTAAGCGCAAGAATTAATGCATTACTCTATCAAGTTGAGCAACTTACGCGCATTGGAAAAGATATTGCAGAAGACAACCTGGAGATGAGCTTAAACAATAAAGCTCTCACAGATTATTTCTTAAAACAACTCAAAGACACTCTCTATTTAACAAGTTATTTCGCTGGGACCCCACAAGGTGGCTACTTTCTTGCCTATGATCTCTCACTGATTCCAAATCAATTAGAACAATTTCACCTTCCACCTGGCACAGGCTATGTGATCTTAGTTTCAGATGGTTCAAATACACAAACTCAAGCCTATTATGATAATGACCTTAAGCTTATTTCCACATCTCAATCACCCAATGACTTTGACCCAAGAACCCGCCCTTGGTATCAGTTAGCAAATAAAACAAAAGATCTAGTCTGGACACCTCTTTACCTCTACTATCCAACAGAGAAAGAAGGAATTACATCCACTCAAGCAGCTTACTCCGACACAGGACAACTTACAATTGTAGTAGGCGCCGATCTAGCCATCGAAGTTTTTTCTCAATTCTTAAATCAAGGGAAATTCTCTCCCAATGGTCACGCCCTTATTCTCGATCAATCAGGTAATACACTCTTTTCTGAAACTCCAGATGCCCATATTAATAAAGCATTAGGAGAAGCTGTTTTTGCAACTGCGAGAGAAAAGAATGATTCAACAGAATTTACACTCTCATTTAAAAATAATGTATATCACGTAAACATTGCAAAATTTCCACCCACTTTCACTAACAAATGGGAACTTGCTGTTCTATTACCAAGGTCAGATATTTTTGCAAATATTATCCACCAAGTCTATGTAGGGATTATCGCGGCAGCAATCATAAGCCTCCTCGGCGCATTTGTCACAGTTGCCGTCTCCTATTCAATTTCTCAACCCATTGTCCACCTATCACATGAGATTGATCAGATTGCAAAACTCGAACTAGAAGGCGATCAAAAAATCACCTCACATATTTCAGAAATCAATCAAATAGAACAAGCGATCTACTCCATGAGAATTGCTCTCCGCGCCTTTTCCCGTTATATCCCTGAAGATATCGCTAAGCAACTGATGCAAAGGGAGCACAATATTGTTCTTGGTGGGCAAGAAAAAGTGGTGACCATCTTTTTCACAGACATCGCTAATTTTACCTCCATTTCTGAGCGCTTACCTATTGAAACTGTAAATTTACTTTTAGCAAGCCATTTTGATCTCCTTTCTCAAACGATTCTCGATTCAGGAGGAACAATCGATAAGTATTTAGGTGATGGGATCATGTCGCTTTGGGGAGCGCTTGAATCAAATTCAAAAAATCAGCACGCAATTTGGGCATGCAAAGCAGCTTTATTAGGACAGATACGATTAAAAGAACTCAATCAAAAGCAAAAAGAAGCGGGAATGCCAGAATTTTTAACGCGTATGGGGATCAACACAGGTCTTGTTATTGTCGGAAACTTCGGTACAGAAAAAAGGATGAATTTTTCAGTCCTTGGCGATCCTGTCAACATCGCTTCTCGCCTTGAAGGCCTCAGCAAGATCTACGGAACAAAGATCATTATCAGCGAAGAGACCTATAAAGCAGTGGACCCTCATTTTCTTGTCCGCTTTCTCGATACAGTTGAAGTACGGGGAAAGCAAACAAAGATCAAGGTATATGAACTGCTCGGAGCCTATGGGCTCGAGCCTCTGCCTACTCCTGACGCTAAAACAATTGAACTAGCCCACACATTTACAGATGCAGCCACTGCATTTGATGAGGGAGATCAAGAAAAAGCAAAACGCCTTTTTACTCAACTTCACAAAGATTTCCCTGAAGATCAGCCAACCATTCTCCACCTCAATAAATTAGGAATATCTTAAATGGACAAAGAAAAACTCCTACAAAAAGTTGCAAAACTGGAGTCGATCAACGATCAACTCACAGCAGAACTTGATTACTTAGATCAGCTAGTTCGGGAGCTAGGTTTTGCTGAAGGGATCAAAACCTTGAAAAGTGCCGCTTTGGAACTTTTAGAAGAGCAAAAAAAGAAAAAAGAAGAACCGGGTAAAAGTTAATTAGATCGCATCTTTCGAAAAGGTTTCCCATCTTCATGATAAGGACGGACGCGTCCTGATTTGCATTCTTCTGAACAACAACCCACGTGCTCTTTCAAACAATGGATACAGCAGATAAAAAGTTCATTACAATCCATGTTTGCGCAGTTATGGTAGACGTCACAAGAATTTTGACAATGGCGGCACGTTGCAATGACTTCCCCCTCTTGATCAAGAGGGACGACAAGACGATCGTCAAAAACAAAAAGTTTTCCTTTCCAATACTTCGATCCCTCTTCTAATCCGTACTGGATCACTCCGCCATCGAGTTGATAAACCTTCTCAAATCCCTCTTCTTTTAAAAGAGCTGAATAGTACTCACACCGAATCCCCCCTGTGCAGTACATCATCACTGGGGCATCAGCTCCATGAAGATCTTTCAATTTTTTTGCATACTCAGGGAAATGGCGAAACTGCTCTAAATCGGGAAGTTCTGCCCCCTCAAAATGCCCCACTTTCGACTCATAGGTATTTCGAACATCGAGAATAAGGGTGCGCTCATCTTTCTCTTCAAGTTTTTTCTTCCACTCTTTCGGGGATATCGCCTCGCCTCTCTTTGAAAAATCAACTGAGCAATCCATTGCCACTAACTGTTTCCGATATTTCACAGTCATCTTTGGGAATGGGTGCTCATTTGCAGGGTGAAG
>DATECD010000126.1:0-14692 GCA_035287065.1 Chlamydiales bacterium
AATATCGGAGCTCCGATGCCAAAACCACAGCCGAGTTCAAGCACAGAGCCTTTTTGACAGGCCATTTTTGCTGAGAATTTGTAGCGCGACAAGACAAATCCCAGTCTTTTGGGATCATTTCTGAAATTAAAACTCCAGTGACCATCGAAGGAAACTTGCGAATTTCCCAACAAGGCAGCTGTTTTATCCCATAACCTCTTCTCGGATGTCGTCATGTTTCTCCTCGGGCAAGTACAAGTTTTTAAGTTGCTTGATATAGGTCGATAGAGAGGTCACGGAGAAGTCTACAGAATTATGAAATTTTTCACAGCACATATTGGTCCTTTTAGGCATGCGAAAAGAACTCTGAACTTCATCTAATGAGATTGGAGCGATCAGCTCGGAAGGAACCCCTAATACACCTGCAATTTTTTCGGCGAGAGCAAGACGAGACCATACTTCCGAGCCACATAAATTGTATATTCCCCTGCATCCCGCTGTCTGCAAGGCAATGACACCGCCGACTAGATCTTCTAATCCTAAAGGACAAAATATTTGGTCGTACGCAGCGCGAACCCGCTGCTGCTGAATAAGAGCAGAACAGATCTGATCGATCAATGTATTGCTTCCTTTAACGAGATCAAAGACTTTGCTCGAACGGATCATTAAGTAGTTTGTCCCGCAAATCTTACCGATCGTTTTTTCGACTGTTTCTTTTTGCTTTCCATATTCATTAATGGGGCAAGTCTGAGACTGCTCATGATAGTTTCCCTCTACTCCATCAAAAACATAGGCAGTAGAAAAGAGAATTGGAACGATGTCGAGAGCAATAAGGGATTCTACTAACCTGAGAACCCCCTCAACGTTGCACCGAAAGGGAAGTCCTTTTTCTTGTTCGCAAAGGGCGAGATTTGTATTCGCAGCGGCAATCAAGGCATAGGAATATTCTCCTTTTTCAAGATGCAAAGGAGCTATGTCTGGATGATACAAATCCATTCTTCGAGCCGGATCTGGCGAACGATAATGGGTGCCGATTGCATCGGGATAGAACTTTCTGTAGGCATTGTAAAAGTTTTCCCCGAGAAATCCTTCACATCCAATGACTAGTGTTTTGCCAGGCTCTTTCATTTGACCTGGATTAGGCGATCGATTTGTTTCATTCGAACTTCTGAATTGTGGTCTTTCAGCGTTCTTTTTTGTCCTGCTTGGGCAATCGCATTTCGGATGCGCTCCTGGCTTAACAGGAACCGAGATTTTTCAATGCATTCATCTATAGAGCGGTAGGTCACAACTTCTCTATCCTCTTCGAAAAGTTGCGACATGTTGCTTGCATGGTCTGTCAAGAGGCATGAGCCAACTCCAGTTGCTTGGAATAGTCGGATGTTGTCCGCGGTTCCCCGAGCTGCATTTGAGTGTTTATTTAAAACCACCTTGGAATCTCGAAGCAATTGATACATCTCGACCCCAAAAACCGGGGGCTTGCATCGATCGGAAAATAGTTCGATTAACGGCCTCTTAGGCAAAAGAATTGGCCTTGCCTCTTTTCTTAGATCGATTCGCTCTTGGACAAGTCTTTGAAATTTAGGATAGCTGCCGCTTTTTCTTTTTAAACCTTCCAGCATTTTGTTATCTAAGCAGCCGATCCCGGCCCTTAGCAAAGAAATGAGTTCCGAACGAAGCCTCCCTTTCCAGTTGTTTCGTAGCTCGCTCCCCGGTTCATCAATCCAGAGCCTTATGTCCGTTTTTTTCAAAAGCTCTGTGAGCATCCAATAGCGATCTCGATGCCCTTTTCCATATCCGTATCCAGACGAGCCGATGAAAGTAAAATTCAAAAGAGATTCTGGGCGATTTTTCAATTTGCCCAAAATTCTGCGATCAAAAAAATGATAAACCAAGTGGGGCTTTAGCTTCTCTCTTCGACAAAGTTTTAGCAAAACAGGAGAGCCGACCAGCAATAAATCGGCGGTGGATAGCTCTTTGAAAAGGTTCCCATCTGCTCCCGGGAAACCTCGAAAAATGACAATTTTTTTTATCGATGGGATTTTTTCTTTTAACCCGGCTCGCGCCTCATAAGAAAGAGAATGGATATCTTGAAAATAAACAACTTCAGGTTTTAGTGAGGCAAGTTGGGCGAGCAAGATTTTTTCTTGCCAATCCGTATCATTAAAACTAACTCCATGTTCTTTCGCCCAAGCCTTTTGAAGGGGCTCTACATCGTAAATAATCTCTTCCGCATCATGTCCAAGCTGTCTCATTTCATAGGAAAAAATATCGCTGTACATGGCTGCTTGCGAAAACAAAAACTCTCGCTGTTTTTGGTACGATTCAAATTTAAGAGAGCCAGAATAGATAGATTCGATAGCCGCCCTAGAATGCATGCCGGCTACACGAATAATTTTATATTGTTTCACGTTTCTTCTCTTTTTATCCGCACAAAGCCTTGTGTTGCAGGAGGAAAAAATCACAGCATCTCGACTCTGCGTAAAATAGAGGAGACGCCGGATCCAAATATTTAAATTGGCTTTGCAGAGTAGTCAATGGGGGGCTTGTTTGTGTATTTTTTAACGCCTCTAATTCTTTTACGGCCATCAAAATTTCTTCCTCAGAAGCATTCCGCGGGATATATTCCCCGTGAGGAAAGTTCTCCGGGCCAACATCAGCCAGTGTTTTGTAGATCCTATTTTGTTCTGCAAAGGAGACCCACCCCCCAGAGCTTCGTTTCATCAGAGCGGGGATAGAAATGCTTTTTTTCGAAAATGGAGGAACCGACAAGTGCCATGAATTCAAATACAGATAGGGAACATCCATGCAGTCGGCTAATACAGAAATACCAGAGGCAGAGATCAGGGCAATCTCTGCAATTGAAAATAGATGAAGATCGTGATAGAAATCTGCAATCTCAGACTCTGCGTAATTGACAATTCCATATTGTTTAAAAATAGGGGGCATTTTTTCACGACCAACAAAAATGAGACAGTAACCTGAATTTCTCAAATATTTTAGAGCACCAAGATAAGTATTTGGATCCGTTGGAAGGGCGATTGCATTTCTAACAATATCTTTAACATGAATTAAAGCCACCTTCTTCCCATCAATAGAAACCAGCTCCTTAAGGCGGTTGTCTGCAAATGAAGTCTCTTTTAAAGGGAACTTTTCAGGAGACCTCTTGAGCTTTCTGTAGTACTCTGTCATTCTGGCAAGCCCCTCTTCTTTTGAGATCTGGTGAAGATAACTGGCTCCCCTATCAAACTCCTTATATTTTCTTTTTTTTGGCAGTTGCCATTTTAACCGGGAGATCCCTGCATCAAAAATGATGTCCGGAAAAGCCATCGTTATCGGAAGAAACAAAAGGTATATAAATCGGTTACAAAAGCACAGCCAAAAACGATCGCTGTACAGCTTCGCGCAAGCCAGTGAGTAAGCCTCTGGCTTTTTAAGCCATACGTACCGCTTGCCCGGATCTATATCTTTCAGGAAAAGTGCTCTAAAAAAATAGTCTAATTCAACAACGATATGTCCGGTTGTGCTAACAATATTGACAACGAAACAAAGCCGAAAAGCCTTACAAAGAGCATATAAGGGCCACAAAACCCAGCGAACCCTTTCAGCGAGGAAAGGAGCAAAAACAATCTCGTAATGGAATTGAATAGAACTCAAGATCGACTTAATCATACTTCCGCAAAGTTTTTCGTTTGAAATAGGCTAATTAGTCGGTTTGCTTGAACAAATTCCCAAGCAGACCTAACTTCGTAGGCATTTTCGTTTTTATAAGCTTTGTCCACGTGCTCGAGAATCTGAAGTCCATTCCAAATAGGCGACTGCTGGAAGGCAGTACTGCAAATTTCATCTAACATGAACGTTTTTAAATCTTTTTTTAGCCATTCTATTACGGGACTTGCAAACCCCACTTTTGAAGTTCTTGTGCGTATAGACTCTGGAAGCAATCCCTTCATCGACTCCCTCAAAATTCGCTTCGTATATCCTCTGCCGATTTTTGCTTTATCTGGGAGGGCAAAAGAGTAGGTGACAAGGCGCCAATCCATAAATGGCGCCCGAATTTCCACTCCATGCGCCATCGAACAACGGTCAAAATTTCGAAGTATGGTCGGCAAAGTTCTTTCGTGGAAGTCTATGTAAAGCGCTTTACATAAGAGCCCCCAGGCTCGATAGCGCGGATCTTTTTTTACCTCGCTATCATACGCTCTTCTCGTAGGAGAAATTCTGAACCAATCAGCTTCTTGCCTTGTAGATCCTACATATGAGTAGAGGCGTTTCATCTGCTTGTGAAGATTCGGAGATAACTGGTATAGCTTCTCGGCTGCACCTCTTTTTAAGAGAGAAAAAGGGGAGGCGACTCTAAAGGGAGACCCCGGGGGATACATCCCCTCTAGAATTTGTTTGCATTCAGTGAATCGAAAATAATCCATTTTAGGAAATAGCGATTCTTGAATGCAAGTTTCGACGTAGTGAGGATATCCACCGAGCAATTCATCAGCCCCGTGACCATCAATCGAGATCACCGTTTTTTGATTTCGAAATCCTCGATATAAAGTCCAAGGGCCAATCGGAAGATCAAAAATTTCTTCTACATCATAGAGAACCTTATCTAGGTTATCAGTTAAAACTTGAGAGGTTATCTCAGAAAAAAACGGAACTGTTTTTGTATGTTCTACCATCTCTTGGATAAAAGGAGATTCATCTTGAGAGGTTTTAGGAAAAAGGGCGCTAAATACAAACCGCCAGTCTTTAGAGATGCGCTCTTCCTTTCTAGATCTGCTTTTTCTTAAGTAAGAAATCGCCGCAAGGACGGAGCTCGAATCGAGCCCCCCGCTTAAAGCAGTCCCTGTCGGGACATCGCTTCGAGAGCGGATCCGACAGGCATCTATAAAAAGGTCCCGAAAGCGTTCTACTTGGTCTTCCCATTTTTCAGGGACTAAAGGCAGGTGATCTAAAGTATTCCACCACTTGCTAACCAAGATTCCCTGATTTTTCTCGCAGGTTACAGAGTATCCCCCTTTCAAGCGGCGAATCCCCTTGATCCAGGTGTGTTCTGTCGATTCGATGCAGTTTCCATCTGCTAAAACATTGGCAATGATCTGCTCATCTACTTCCACTCTAAAGTCGGGAAGAGCCGAGAAAGCCTTTAGTTCCGATGCAAAAGCAAACCGTTTTCCATTGTAAAAATAATAAAGGGGTTTTACTCCGAAGCGGTCTCTCGACAAAAACAATCTTTTTTTCTGCACATCCCAAATGGCAAATGCCCACATCCCATTAAACTTCAACTGACACGCCTCACCCCACTCAATATAGCCCGCCAAAAGAACTTCAGTGTCCGAATCAGAATGAAAAGCATATCCCAATTTCTCAAGCTCTTTACGGAGCTCCAAAAAATTATAAATCTCTCCATTAAAAGTGACCCAGAATCTTCCATTTGCGAAAGACATCGGCTGAGTTCCCTTTTCTGAAATATCTAAAATGGCAAGCCTTCTATGGCCGAGCCGCAATTGCTCACTCGCATCTGAATAAATTCCTTGACCATCAGGGCCTCGATGAGCCAAGGAACGGACGAACTCAGCAAACTGAGTATCTGAAATGATATTTTCTGTTAAACTCCAAAGTCCCGCAATTCCGCACATCTGATAATCCTTTTATTAGGCAAACTTGGAAGAGGCAAGGTACGCATCGCATGGAACTCCTTTTATGTGAAAGAGATCGACGTGCAAAGGAGTGAGCTCTTTTTTAAAAGAGCTCTGCAGCGGAGTATAGTTTTCCCACTCAGCGGGGGATTTATTTAAAAGGAGCACAAACTCCTTCACTGCGGCAAGGAGTTCATCGGCATTCATACCTACATATTCTATTGCTGGATTTAGCTTGTTTTCTCCGATATCAAAATAGAAAGGCTCTTTAAGCCATTCTTTCCAAGGAATATAACGCCCTGTTTTTGAGTTTCGCATGTGTTTGGGGAAAAACCTCATTTTGAGGTTGGGTTGCATAGAGGGAAACTCCACATAATCGACTCCCAAAATCGGGATATTGCAAAGCGTTCCAAAGTTTTCAGGTCCCGATTTTGACATGATCGCAAAGCTGCAGCCTGAATATAAGAGCAAATCATTTTCTGGAGAGCAATACACGCTTCGAGAATAATCGATCAGCCCTTTTCTCTTGGCAAACAAGGGCTGTTCTTTTCTTCCCTGGATAACAACGGTATAGCCCAAGTTGATCAGATACTCGATCGATCGATTAAACTTTTCGGTCTGGAAAATCCTTTTTCTGTTGTGGGACAACATGTTATCTCTGCAACTTATATTTAAGACAACATAAGAACCTCGAAGCGACATTTTTTCTTTTAACTGATCTAGCAGATGTGGCGCAAAAACACGGGGTTTAGAAAGCTCAGTTGTATAGTGCAACCGAACCATGTCCAAATAGATGTCCTGGTTATAGTCTAGGATATATCTCGTTTTAATATAAGAATTTATAAAATATTTCGGGGTGCTTGGATCGACACAGTCAAGCGCTCTATCGAAAAAGGGGATGTAGGGAGAAAAGTCTGCTTTTGTCCTTGGAGAAGATCCTTGGGAATAGATGTAGAGCGCATTCGGATAATCGACCGCAAGCCGAGCATATACCCTGGAAAATGTTTGAAAATGAACAATATCTTCTCGAAAAGTCTTTAAGGCAAAAAGCCCAATTTTGCCTGGAGATACGATTTCAGTATTTGGGCAAATAATTTGCGCTAGCCGAGATGCTGCCTCCTGGTGATAAGTTAACACTACTAAGCAAGTTTTCCCTCTTTTTTCTTCCCAGCAGTGAACATAGTTCAAAAGCACCAAAATCGTCCCAAAATCTCCTCGAGTCATTAAGAAAATCTGTGTTTCTTTGGGCAGCTTTCTGAGCCTAGAGTTACATGAGTGATATAGGAGCGGAAGATAGAAAAAGTTGAATAGGTGAAAAAGAACTCTTCTTATTTTTCTCGTGAGAGAGTTGCGGTAAATTTTTTTAATCCATTGAAAAGAGTTCATCTTTTAAATCTACCTTTTATGTGGCGGACGAGACTGTCGAACCAGAAATTAATTCACCATTTGATTGGATGTGCCAAAATCTGGCGTATTTTCCATTCAGCTCTAATAATTCCTCATGAGATCCCACCTCGATTAAACGTCCTTCATCCAAAACGAAAATACGATCTGCATTGACTATGGTCGAGAGTCTGTGGGCAACTGCTATGATGGTTTTTTCATGTTGGATTTTTTCAATGGCCTGCTGAATGAGTAGTTCTGAATGGCTATCCAAATTACTTGTCGCCTCATCAAGAATTAATATTTCTGGCTTGCGGAGCAAGACTCTAGCCATAGCAATTCTCTGCCTTTCCCCCCCGGATAGGCGGTAACCCCTTTCTCCAACAACTGTCTGATACCCTTCTGACATTTTCGAAACAAATTCGTGAACACCAGAGGCCTTTGCGGCCTCTATTAGCTCTTCATAGCTCGCCTCCTTCAATCCAAAGCGGATATTTTCTTCGATGGTTTCGTTGAAAATAAATGTGTCCTGGCTCACAACTCCGACGATTTTCCTCCAGCTCTTGATGTCATACTTCTTTAAATCGATGCCATCGACTAAAACGTAACCTGAAGATGGATCGTAAAGCCTTAATAACAAATCAATTAAAGACGACTTCCCCGCGCCAGACGAGCCGACCAATGCGCTAAAGGAACCTCTTGGGAAGGAGCACGTTATATTGTTCAAAGAAGCTTCATGGCCCGTCTGATACTTAAGGGATACATTTTTGCATTGAATACTCTTTCTAAATTCCACAAAGGGGTCCCCTCCCTCTTTGACAAACTGTTTATTTTCATCGGTTAAAATCTCATCTAGACGGGAAATCGGTCCTGCACAAAAAGCAACCCCACCGATTCCCGTAATCAATAGCTGAATGCGAGTCGAGAGACGATAGGTCACGGTGATAAAGGTGAGCAAAGAAGGAACGAGTGCCTTCGCTTCGGACTTTAAAAAATAAGGCCCTAGAATAAGACAGGCGCCTACCAATGAAATTCCTATGACTTCATTTATAGGCGTGATGGAGAAGTGCCAGAGATTGAGCTTACGGGTTGCTTCTGAAGTTTTTTGGATAAGAGCTTTGATTTCAGATAAGATATCCTCTTGCCTATTAAATAGATGGATCGGGCGGATCCCGTGCAAATTCTGGACGATGTGTTTGTTAAAAGTTGTTGTGGTTTCGCTAAAGTGGCCAGAAAATTCCACAATCTTTTGGAAGATTTTTTTTTGCGCTACACCAAAAACTGCAAACAAACAAATCACACTTGCAGTTAAGGGAACTGATATCTTTAGCATAAAAAAAAGCAAGGCAAAAATCGTAAAAGCTGAAACAATAGCTCTATTTAGGGAATCTAAAAGGACCATACCCATGTTAGCTGGAGTATTTGCGTACTGAACGAGATCGCCTACCTTATACCGGCTCACGCAGGGGAAGCTAAGACTTAGAATTTGCTCGTAGATTTTCCTCTGTGCTTCATTTTGAACTCTTGTGCTCAGAGAAATTGCAAATAGCTGAGATAAATAGGAGGCGCCGCTGCGTAAAATTTGAAATCCTATGGCGAGAATCACAAATAATACAAATATCTGCTCTCTCTCCAAGCCATGCAAAAAATCTCCTAAACTCAAAATAGAAGAAAATGGCAAGGCATCAACATTAAAGCCGCCTTGAGTATCTAGCGCAGTGAGCGCAAACAGGATCATTCCGAAAGAAAGTCCTTCGAGAAGCGCCGCAAAAATATTAAAAAGCGCGAGCAGAAAAAACCAGGAAAGGTGATGACCCTTTTTCCCGACAAAAATTTCTCTGAGTCGACCGTTTGCGAAAATGGGATTAATCATTGAAAATACGCTATCATCAAATTGATTACGGAATCATTTCATATGGCTTGTTTATGATCAAGCACTGTCCCGTTTCGAAAAAATTGATGCAATAGGTCCGTTCTGATAGAGTCTCCAGTTTTCACTAGGACCTGTCATGGATTTGGGAATCAAAGGCAAAATTGCTCTAGTTACTGGCGCAGGAAGAGGATTGGGCAAATCGATCGCAACTTGTCTTGCTCGCGAAGGCGCTAACGTGATCATAAATTCACGCACAGAGGGAGATCTCAAAACGCTTCTAGCTCAACTTCCCTCTCCTCAAGTAGAAGGGTCTTCTCATACATACTTCTGTTATGATCTTTCCAAAAGCGAAGGCCCTTTAAAGTTGATAGAGTTTCTAAAAGGCGAATACGGAGTTTATCCGGATATCGTTGTCCACAACTTAGGGGGAAACCTAGGGATTACTGACCCTCTTTGTTCCTTAGAAGACTGGAGAGCTGTGATGCGGGCAAATGTAGAAGTGCCGATTGAGCTTAACCGCCTTCTTATTCCTCATATGCAAAAAAAACAGTGGGGAAGGGTTTGCCATACCTCTTCTGTATCCGGATTGGAAAATCAAGGTCCCCCAAGTTATTGCGCAGCTAAGGCGGCGCTGCTCGCTTACATTCGAAGCGTCGGAAGATATGTTGCCAAAGACGGCATCTCTATCACCTCGGTTCTTCCTGGGGCTGTGTTTACAGAAGGCGGCTACTGGGATATCGCCTCCAAAACTAGACCTGATCATGTTCAAAAGTTTTTGATGGAGCGAATGGCAATTCAAAGATTTGGCCGCCCTGATGAAATAGGAGAGGTCGTCGCCTTTCTTTGCTCGAACCTATCTTCTTTCTGTGTTGGTTCCGCGTTTTTGGTGGATGGGGGCCAGGGAAAAGCATTTCAGGAAATTATTTAGAATGGACTTAAAAAAAAGACCCTTAAACGCCGAACTGAGATGGCGTATTGCCAAAATGATCTCTCTTTCTAAAGAGGGGCATATTCCCAGCGCCTATTCAATCATAGACATCATTCATTACTTATACGCAAATGTCTTAAAATTTAGACCTAAAGACCCATCCTGGGACGAGCGCGATTATTTTGTCTTAAGCAAGGGTCATGGGTGCGCCGCCCTTTATATCGTTCTCCTTAAATTTGGTTTTTTAAGCGAAAAAGATATCGATAATTACAGTCTTTTAGGCGGAATTTTAGGAGGACACCCTGACACGACAAAAGTTCCGGGGGCAGAAGCCTCGACGGGATCGCTCGGACATGGGTTTCCGACAGCTGCTGGAATCGCCCTCGGTCTGAAAATCCAGCAAAAACCCAACCGGGTTTTTGCCCTCTTAGGCGACGGAGAGTGCAACGAAGGAACTATCTGGGAAACAGCTCTTGTCGCGAGCAAACAAAATCTAAGCAATTTTCATGCGATTATCGATTTGAATGGCTCTGCCGCTCAGATTTTACCCATCGACCCCTTAGCTGATAAATGGAAGGCCTTTGGATGGGACGTTTTTGAGGTGGATGGCCACGATGAAGAAGCCCTAGCTTCAACATTTAGAAAAATAGCCTCTTCGACAACTCAAAAGCCAAAAGCCATCATTGCGCACACAATTAAAGGTAAAGGGGTTAGCTTTATTGAGGGGCATGGAAAATGGCATCACAAAATTCCCTCCCCAGACGAATTAGAGCTCATTGCAAAGGAACTTGTATGAAAAAAATTCGGCAAGAGTTCGCAGACACAATGGTCGAAATAGGCCGCCTAGACCCAAAGCTCATCGTCATGGTTGGAGATATCAGCCATGGCATTTTGCAGCCCTTTGCCCAACAATGCCCAGGAAGGTATTTCAACGTAGGGATTTGCGAGCCCACAATTGTCAACATGGCCGCAGGAGTTGCAAAAACTGGTCTTATACCTGTTGTCCATACAATTGCTCCATTTATTATTGAAAGAGCTTACGAACAGATCAAGCTCGATTTTGGTTATCAGAAATTGGGAGTTAACCTGATCAGCGTTGGATCTGCCTTTGATTACTCTCAGCTTGGATGCAGCCACCACTGCTATACCGACTTTTCTCTCATGAGCCATTTTAAAAACTCTCATGTTTTTTTTCCTTCCAGTCCGATTGAGTTCAATCTTCTTTTCAAAGCGGCTTATAAAAACAGAGAAATCAACTACTTCCGCCTTCCCGAAACTCCCCATGGGGTCGAATTAGATCCCGGGAAAATAGAAATTGGCAAAGCAATCAAAATAAGAGATGGGGAAGATCTGACCATTGTTGTCGTAGGACCGCAGCTCAAAACTGCTTTGCAAGCATCTTACCTCTTGAGCAACCGAGGCCTATCTGTCGATCTACTCTACTATCCAACCATCAAGCCCTTCGATCAAGAAGCGACTCTCTTAAGCATTGCGAAAACGAAAAGAGTTTTAGTGATCGAGGAGGCATCTTCCCATGATGGCATTTTTAACTTCGTGCTCAGGACAGTAAAACACCTTTCTGGCGTTGAGTATGGGCATATCTCCATAGACGATTTTATCCATCAATACGGCACTTATGATGAGCTATGCGATCTCCTCGGCTTTTCCGTGGCGGGTATTTTAAAATCGATAGAAAGCAGTTTTGTATTCAAAGAAAAATGCATTGGATTATCTGTTTAGCACCTAGGACTTGTCATGGTTTCTTTAAAAGACTGTCTTTCAGTGACTCACTGCGGAGTCTGTGACGCCTTTTCTCTTGATCTGCTATGGGATTTACCCAAACTTCCTCTCACTGAAAAATACGGCTTATTTTCACCTGAAAAGGCTCTTTTTGCTGATCAGAGGCTCTTAATTTGCAAAAGCTGCGGGCATGTGCAGTTGGGGATGCAAATAGCTCCTGAATTCCTCTATAGCCCAGGTGAGTATTCATTTCGCACTAGCCAGTCAAAAACCGCAAGAGCCGGATCCGAACTTTTTTTAAATTTTTTCCACTCCATTTCTCAAGGGAGACTCTTTCGCTCTTTATTAGATATTGGCGGAAATGATCGCTTCCTAGCCAAAAGAGTTCCTTTGGAGAGCCGCTTTGTGATAGATCCTATCTGCTCCAATGAGGACGGTCAGACGATCGATAATACTAAGATCATTGGGAAATTCATTGAAGAAGTAGATTTCAAAAAAGAGGGGCTAGAGCCAGATCTTATTTTTTGTAGACATGTTCTTGAACATGTCGCTAGACCTAAACAACTTCTTCTGCACCTTTTTGAGCAATGTGCCCCTGAAGCGCTTTACATCTTCGAAATTCCATGTTTTGAGAATTTGGTAGAGGCAAATCGATTTGATGCAATTTTCCATCAGCACTACCACTATTTTGACCTTTCCGCATTTAAAACATTAATTGCTGAAGCGGGAGGCACTTATTTATCTCATCTATATAATCGGCAAGGCTCTTGCGGGGGCGCTTTATTAATTGCCTTTCGAAAAGCGCGGACGGCTGAAAAGACAAAACCTGCGCAAGATACCGCAGGAAGAAAATGTCACTTCCAGAAGGCAATTAGCGCCTATTGCCACCAAATGGAACTCCTCTCAGCACAGCTTAAAAATTTCCATCAAAATATCTATGGGTACGGGGCTAGTTTAATGTTAGCCACCCTGGCCTATCACCTCCAGACCGACTTTTCTGAACTCGTCTGTGTTCTTGACGACGATCAGGAAAAAGATAACTTGGGGTACCAGAATGTGCCGGTAAGAGTTCGCTATTCCAACAGCTTAGAAATCTCTCCCAATAGCAACTTTATCATTACCTCTCTAGAAAACGCTCGGCCTATTTTTAAAAGAATTACGGAGTTTTCTCCAAGGAGAATCCTGATTCCGTTAGTCAACTAACAGCTGGGCGAGTCTGGCGAAAGAGAATATCCGCCTGTAAAAACTCCCCTCTTTCAGAATCAAAACTCATTGGATCTACATCAATCGGAAGAAAGTTTCTATCTTTCATAAATTTTAATAAATCAACAAAACCGATCTCTCCGTTATACAAAGACTGGAACGAAACTTCTAGCTGTATAAGCGTAATCTTTTCCAATAACGCCCCCAACCCAAGCAAGACTTGCTTTTCGTATCCCTGAGTATCGATTTTCAAAAAAACTGATTCGCTGGCTGAGCAATGGAGTCGGTAAAAAGTTTCCAGCCTTTTTACATCTACGACTTCTGAAACACCGCCTCGGGCCTTAGGGTTTATGTGCAGATGTAATTGGGAAGGCGTTAAAAAAGAGGATGCGGGGAGCTCATCGAGAATGCACATGGATTTCTTCTCTTCTACGTCCCCTAAAGCTATATTGTAAAATATCCAGAGAGGATCGTTAAAGAGGTTGGCTTCTCTGAGCAATGCCGTGTAAGACTTACTAGCCGGCTCAAAAGAAATAATTTTATTTTTATAGCCGAGCCTGCGCAAATCAGCGGCATAATACCCATTGCAAGCACCAACATCAAATACTGTCGTAACTTGATGTTTGTTTAATAAGCTAACAAGGCGAAATGGATAGGAGGGTATGGATTTCTCAGTATTATTTCGCACAATACAAAATCCAAATCTCTCTAGAAGAGTTTTCAAGAAAGTTTGATTTCCTAGAAATAACTCCCCCTTTTCCCTAGCAAATGATTTAAATTTCTGAATCAACGCCATGACTACCGCTTAAGCAAAATGGTCAGTTCCCCTGATATGCGCAAAAGGGAGCTATGATTTGCAGGACCCTGGTGTACAAGTTTATCATGAAACAGAACGCAACAGTCTTGGAAATTTACGAAGGGAGTAATAAAAGATTTTTTCTCTAACCATTTTTCTTGAATCATTGGCTTATAGCCATTCCTGGTCAGCACACGCTCAATGGGAACTTCCTCCCTATGGCTCCCTAGGACAACTTCAAGGCTATTTGTCGAATTGCAACCCATAAGTGGGATCCAGATTTTCCAGCGCTCATCATAATCGAAAGGAACCCCAACATCTTCATCCGTACCTTTCACAATTTCCCAGAACTGATAATCGCAGTGAGGCAATCCGACATCTGGTTTTTTAGGGCGGACACACCTCCAAAAAACATCATAGGAGTCCTCCCTTAAAACTGGGTTTATTGAGCGCTCTTTTTTGCTTACATAGTTGATACCCGCCTGTTTTCCGTCCAGAAGCGTTGCCAAACTAGAAACCCACTTTACGGCTAGAAGCGCCACAGAGTCAGGAAACATGCGCATGGCCTTGGAAAATTTTTGAACGTATTCCTCATCAGAACAGAATGAAACCTTTTCTGTGAGCATTTCCAGCAGCTCGAGATCCTCTGCCTTTTCCCCTGCCTTTATTCCAACAAATCTACAGATGTGAGCTTTCATAGCCTTCGCTAGATGTGAAGGGAAAGGAATTATCGAACACCCGTTTGCAAGCATCTCTTGTGAAAAAGAGGCGGCTTGCGCCTCGAGCAAACTATTTTTCATATGATTGACCCCACAACAACACATAGACTTTGCGGAAGTCTATTTTAATATAAGAATTGAAAGCAAGTGCGATCCAGCAACCTTTCTGAGATGGACATCGATTGGATCTGCGCACGGCAGAACATAAAAATCCTAGTAGATTTTTATGTTCTGTAAGCGTAAATTTTCTGAAAAGCATGTGCTTTTTGCGTTCTGATTTTTGAGTTAGAAAAAGCTAAAAATGCACTCGGTAACCATTGAATTTTTCCCGGAGGATCCATGCCAGAAACGTTAGTTGCGAAGGAAATACAGAACCAAAGCCAGTTCGATCGCTATTTCAGGGAAGGAGGTATCTGCCTTGGCCCTTATACTTCG
>DATECD010000127.1:0-6540 GCA_035287065.1 Chlamydiales bacterium
GGAGTGGGTCCCTACCCTACCCCCCATCGCGCCTAAGAGGCGCTCTCCTGTGCTACGATTTGTGCTTTGCCGTAGCGGCGAATGGCTGCGCCATGCACAAAAAAAGCCGCCCTGTAAGGGGCGGCAACCAAATAATCAGCGCGAACTGGTCTTCAAAGCTCCAATCCCGCCCCAAGGGGGCGCGGGGGATTCCCCGACAAACCTATTCTTGCTGCGCCTTGCAGCACCTTGAGGAGAGCGCGAGAGGAGCCTTCCTCTCGCACTAAACAATAAAAAATCAAAAAATGTTTTTAATGCTTAAGTCACCTGTTCAAACAAATGATTTTTCAAAACAATAAATGTTAGGTCATCATGCTGGATAACCCCTTCGCTAAATCGAGCCACATCATCGAGAATGCGCTGCCCTATCTCTTGCACAGGAAACTGAGCATTCTCTTGAATCATTTTTTTAAGTCTTGGAAGTCCAAAAAACTCATCTTCTTTGTTATAACTTTCTGTGATCCCATCCGTGTAAAGAAAGAGAAGCGATTTTGGAGGAAAAATAAGCGTCTCTGTTTTGATCTCTTCTAAGGGTTGAATGCCAATGGGAATCCCAAAAGTGGAAAGCTCGCGCGCCGTATCCCCTTCCACCAAAAGGGCTGCCGGATGCCCTAAACTGCAATATTCTAATTCATTTTTCTCAGGGTGATAAAGTCCAATCCAAAGAGTGACAAACATACTTGAATCCCTTGCATCTTGCCAAAAGAGTCGGTTCGCTTCTAAAACAATCTCTGAAAGGCTTTTTCCCGTGGAGGCAAGCGCTCTTAACATGCTTCTTAACCCAAGAGAGTAAAGACAGGCAGAAACCCCTTTTCCAGCTGTATCTGCAATGGCAATCAACAATTTTCCTCCGTGAATAGAGAAAAGATCATAAAAATCTCCTCCCACCTCTCGTGAAGGGACAAATCCTGCAAAAACATCAAGTCCTTTAAACTGGGGAAGATGGGTTGGCAAAAGATTGACTTGAATCTCGTGGCCAATCTTTAACTCTTGCGCTAACCGCTCTCTTCCAATGCGCTCTTTTTCTGCCTCTTCTTGAGTGAAAAGCAATTGATCCAACGTTTCATTGAACTGCTGCCCTAATACATTGATTTCAAATCCCATCCGATCTGGGACATACCGCGCGTGAAAAGCACCTTCAGAAACACGGCGCATTGTATCGCACAGCATATTGAAAGGGCGAGCGATCCTCCTTGTAATGATTGCAACAATAGCCCCACCAACGATCGCAATGAAAAAAAAGAGGAAAAGGAAATGGAAAAAATACGATGTTTTACTCAGTTGCGAAACAACCTCAGTTGAAATAGAGAGATAAAGACTCATCGACGTCTGAGCAATCGGCTCCTCAACATAGAAAGGCGTTTCTTGCTTTACTCCAGCAAGGACCTCTCCATTTTTCCCAATAAAAGCCAAAGAAGTGGGAAACGTATCGATTTGAAAGCGCGTGAGCATCTGGAAAAGCTCACGTAAAGGGGTCTCAATGACAAAAGAGTGAGTTAAATCAGCTTGTACTCCCACCAAAAAGGTCTCCCCTTCTTTATCAATGATAACAAAAGCCTCATCGACACCTTGCGGTGTAGAAATCACTTTTACTTCTGAAGCCTCTCCCCCTTTTTTCACCGCATCAAGAACATTCCATTCCCAAGTAATTTTTTGACTCATCAGCTCATTTTGCGCTTCAACCATCTGTTTTAACGTCGCTCTTGCGTGGTCGACATTGGTGAAATAATCAGCTCGATAAAGGTAAAGAGTATTCAAAAAAAGAGGTAACACGAGGAGGCAAAGACTCACAACTACAGCCCGCCAGGCTAAAGAACCTGCCGCGCTCTTTATCCTTATTTTAAGCTGGCGCATACTAGCCTCATGCTAGCAAAAAAGATCTCGAGCTTACAACACCCAGCTGTTCTTCACTGGAGCCGCCTCGTCCAAACTAAAGCCTACCGAGAAGAACATAAGTCTTTAATTATCACAGGAGAAAAGCTTGTTAAAGAGTGTGCTAAAAGAAAAATTTTAAAATCTTTTATTACCACTTTTGAAAATCATTTTCTCCCTGCTGAAGAAACCTACCTCGTTACCCCTGAAATTTTAAAAAAAATAACCGCCCTTCCCTCCCCTGATGGCTATGCAGCGGAAGTCTTTCTCCCCCCACCCCAAGACCTCTCAAATACCAAATACCTTCTCATCTTAGATCAAATCTTTGATCCCGGAAACTTAGGGACTCTCCTTCGCACCGCATTTGCCCTTGGCTGGGAAGGGGTTGCTCTGACTCCAGGAACAGTTGATCTTTTCAATGACAAGGCACTTCGGGCCGCAAAGGGGGCCACCTTCCTCCTCCCCTATACTCAAGCGACAACTGAGGAGATCGCCTCTTGGCCCCACCAGCTCATTGTCGCCGACATGGATGGTAAAGGGCTTACTAAAAGCGACTATTCCCCCCCTTTAGCCCTCATCTTAAGTCACGAATCAAAAGGTGCAGCCCTTTGGCCTAAAAGCCTAAAAGTTGCAATCCCCATGAGAAAAGAAGCAGAATCCCTTAATGTTGCAGCAGCTGGGGCCATTTTTCTCTACGAAATGAGGCCGCAATGACCCGCTACGATGAAGAGGAGGCATTTCACGCAAAAGATCGGAAACAGTTTCGGAAAGAGAGAAAACTCGCTCAACAAAAAGATCGCTCAAAATTTAAAAAGAGCGATCAACAAGTGGAAACAAAAGAGAAACTCTTAAGTCACCTTCCCCGCGGCCGTGTGATTGCAATTGGAGGAGAAGGAGTCTGGGTAGAGGCGGAAGGGGAAAAACTCCTTTGCTCGTTAAAAGGCGCACTAAAGAAAAAAAGGGAGCAGGTCAAAAACCTCATTGCTGTTGGCGATTGGGTACGACTAGGGGACGATTTCAGCATCGAGCAAATTGAAGAGAGGATCTCTATTTTAAGTCGGACAGATATCTCGGGGCATAAACAGCAGCTCATAGCAGCCAACATCGACCAGGTCTTCATTGTTGCCTCTGTTGTCAATCCCCCTCTTAAACCAGCCCTCATCGATCGCTACCTCATCGCTGCAGAAAAAGGGAACATCCACCCCATCATCATCATCAATAAAACTGACCTTCTCCACACTGCTCCACCTGAAGAAATCGAGCGTTACCAGCAATTTCTTTTTGACTATGAAAGACTGGGATTTCCGATCCTCTCTTTAAGCATTCATGAAAAAAAGGGGCTCGATGCCCTTTGCGCATTTTTAAAAAATAAAACCTCTGTCTTCTCTGGACAGTCAGGTGTAGGGAAATCGTCCCTTCTCAACATCTCATTTGGCATGAACCGAACCATCGGCTCTCTTACAGCAAAAACAGCCAAAGGGTCTCATACGACAACACAAGCAGAACTCCTCTCCCTTCCCGATGGTGGCTACTGCATCGATACTCCCGGTGTTCGCAGCTTTGGAATTTGGGAAATGACTAAAGAAGACCTCATCGCCCATTTTCAAGAAATCACAGCCTTAAGCCCCTCTTGCCGCTTCCTCAATTGCGCTCATATCAATGAACCTGAATGCGCAGTCCACAAGGCCCTTGAAGAGGGCCTCATCTCCCCCCTCCGCTACGAATCCTATTCCACCCTCCTACAAGAAATCGCCGCAGGCCCTAACCGCAAAACCTGGAGTTAACTCCAAGATATTGCAGAAAAAAAGCGGCCCATCTAAAGGGAAGGGGTGGGGGCGCTTATGCGATATGTCGTTGCTTTATTTGGAGAATCGGAAAAAGGGCAGTTCAAAAAGGGTTACGCTCTAAGGGAACTTCCGCAACTCATTGATGTTTTGGGAAGCCCTCCTCCTGAAAGCGAGGGGCTTTTTTTTGCAATCCAAGCTCTTCTTTACAAAAGAGAAGTGCTCTATTTTCGCGTTATGGAAGAAGGCTTCAGTCGAATCGACTACTTCTATGGACTTAAAGCGTTAAGAGAAGTGCATCAGTTAGATGCAATCTGCCTTCCAGGCGTTGGCGATTCGGAAATCATCGCCGCATCTCAAGATCTTTGCCTGTTGCATAGAAGCCATCTCATTGCAACTCAAAAAGATCTCTATGACTACTTAACTCTATCGGAGGGGTGAGTCATCTCTTCAGGTTTTACAAGCTGATTGAATTCTTCGCCTGTCAAAAAACCTAAACGCAGAGTTGCTGCTTTCAAAGAGATCTTTTCATCGTAAGCAAATTTTGCAATCTTTGCACAAACATCATAGCCAAGACGGGGCGCTAAGGCTGTGACGAGCATGAGGGAATTGTTCACGTGCTCAGTAATTCTTGCAAGATCTGCTTCAAGCCCTTCGATACAATATTTCCTAAAGGCGATGGAGGCATCTTTCAAAAGAAGAATCGAGTGCAAAAGATTGTGGATGATCACAGGTTTCATCACATTGAGTTCAAAATTTCCTTGAGATCCAGCAACTGCAATTGTCGTATCGTTCCCAATGACTTGGATAGCGACCATATTCATCGCTTCACACTGTGTAGGATTTACTTTCCCCGGCATAATAGAAGAGCCCGGTTCATTTGCAGGTAAAATCAATTCTCCCAGTCCCGCACGGGGTCCAGAGCCAAGCCAGCTAATATCTGTTGCAATTTTAAATAAAGAGATCGCAACTCTTTTTAAAGCGCCACTCACAAAGACAATTTCATCATGAGCAGAAAGGGCTGCAAATTTATTCGGATGAGAGCGGAAAGGAAGATCAGTAAATTCAGCGATTTTTTTTGCTACCCTCTCCCCAAATTGACGCGGGGCATTCAATCCCGTTCCAACAGCTGTACCCCCAATTGCAAGATCAAAAAGTCCATCTGCCGCAACTTTTAGGCTTTGAATAGAGCGCTCAAGAAGAGCTACATACCCAGAAAATTCCTGGCCAAGCGTCAAAGGCGTTGCATCCTGAAGATGAGTCCTTCCAATCTTCACAATCTCAGTAAACTCCCCCATTTTCTTTTGCAGCGCATTTTTTAATTCTTCTAAGGAAGGGAGTAACCCTTTATGGATTTCTAAAGCTGCAGCAATATGCATCGCTGTGGGGAAGGTGTCATTCGATGACTGAGAGCAATTTACGTGATCATTGGGGTGAATGGGATCTTTTCCCCCTAACTTTCCCCCCGCAAGCTCAATGCTTCTATTGGCAATCACCTCATTCACATTCATATTGGTCTGAGTGCCACTGCCCGTCTGCCAAATACGCAAAGGAAAATGATCATAGAGCTTTCCGCTGATCACTTCATCAGCAGCCTGAACGATCAGTTTTGCTAAAGAGGGATCTAAAATCTTGAGCTCTTGATTGACTAAAGCAGCTCCTTTTTTTAACAGGCCAAAAGCGCGGATGAGCTCCTCTGCCATGAGATCTCTACCAATGGCGAAATGGAGTAGCGATCTCTCTGTTTGAGCGCCCCAATACCGATCGGCAGGAACGGCCATTTCTCCCATCGAGTCTGTCTCTTTGCGAAACTCTTTTTTCACCGAAAATACTCCACAAGTCCAGATTCTGTCGGTTTCATCGCTTTTTCACCAGCGCGCCAATTTGCAGGGCAAACTTCTCCATGTTGTTCATAAAAAGAGAGTGCATCGATCATCCGAAGGGCCTCATCTACCGACCTTCCAAGAGGAAAATCATTGACGATCTCGTGACGGACGATCCCCTCTCGATCTAGAAGAAAAAGACCGCGATAAGCAACCCCTTCTTCTTCTTTCAAGACATGAAAACTTCGAGAGATCGATTTATTGAGATCAGAGACAAGAGGATATCTGATCCCCTCGATCCCCCCTTTTGATTTAGGAACTTGCAACCATGCTAAATGGGAAAAACAACTATCGACAGAGCAGCCAATCACTTGTACTCCCCTCTCCTCAAACTCTTTCAATCGATCTTGAAAGGCATGTAGTTCGGTGGGACAGACAAAAGTGAAATCCAGAGGGTAGAAGAAAAAAAGGACCATCTTTCCAGAAAAATCGGAAAGAGAAAAATTTTCATAGATCTTATCTATGACAACCGCTTTTGTTTTAAACTCTGGTGCTTTTTTTCCAACAAGCGACATATCTTCCTCGTCTATAATTCTTTTCCAATTGAAGTCTCAGGCCCATGACCTGGTATCACCTTTGTTTCAGGTGGCAATTCTGCTAACTTTTTTAACGAATCCCAGATTGTCTCAGGAGAACCTGTTGGCAAATCTGTCCGTCCAATCGCTGCAAAAAAGAGCGTATCTCCAGAAAAAAGGAGATTGTGATCCCTTATATAATAACAGATGCTCCCAGGAGAGTGCCCCGGTGTATGGATTACTTCCAGCTGAAGATTTCCCACCTGTACTAAATCCCCATCTTCTAAAAGATGATCTGGCTTTACCCCCGAAACCACAAATGGCAGTGGCAACTGATCTGAACCTGGGCGCTCTACATTCCCCGCATCGAGCCGATGAACCCAAAGAGAAGCCCCAGTTTTTTCCTTTAAAACCATTACATCGACGATATGGTCCCAATGGGAATGG
>DATECD010000128.1:0-3106 GCA_035287065.1 Chlamydiales bacterium
AGGAGATCCAGAAACCGATTGCAAAAAAAAAGCCGTACCAAAGAATCGGAAGATCTATCCAAGGAATGGTAAAAAGATCTGGCTTTGGATCCCAGTACAGCATCTATTTCGGTTGGCGTTTCCTCTCGTTTTCCGTGAGGAAACGTTTTCTCAAGCGGATTGTTTGGGGAGTCACTTCTACAAGTTCATCATCAGCGATGTAATCGATTGCTTGCTCTAAAGTAAATTTGCGGGGAGGGGTGAGGAGAATGTTCTCATCGCTTCCTGCTGCGCGGATGTTTGTGAGCTGTTTTGCTTTTGTCGCATTGACGACGATATCATTTTCCCGCGAATGCTCGCCGACAACCATCCCTTCATAGACATCATCGCCAGGCTGAACAAAAAGAGATCCCCTTTCTTGGAGGTTGAAGAGCGCGTAACCGTTTGCCTTCCCCGGGCTATTGGAGATGAGAACGCCGCGAGTTCTTCCTGCGAGATCCCCTTTCCAAGGGACAAACTTCTCAAAGATCGAAGTTAAAATTCCAAGGCCCGAAGTGCTAGTTAAAAAGTCATTGCGGTAGCCCATGAGTCCCCTTGTTGGGACAAGGAATTGCATGGTTGTAAGACCGTGCTCTGAAGTAGAAAGTTCATGCATTTCCCCTTTGCGGCGGGAAAGATCTTCAATCACAGTTCCCGAGTAGGCTTCAGGAACTTCGACGTGGACGCGCTCCATAGGTTCATGAATCACCCCGTCGATCACCTTCGTGATGACCTTTGGCTTAGAGATTGCAAGTTCATACCCTTCCCTTCGCATGGTTTCGATGAGAACAGCGAGGTGGAGTTCCCCTCTTCCCGCAACGCGCATCGCATCATCGCGCCCTTCAATCTCTTCGATCTTTAGCGAAATGTTAGCACGTCTCTCTTTTGTAAGGCGTTCGCGGAGCTTATTCATCGTGATGTGTTTACCCTCTTTGCCGGCAAAGGGGCTGGAGTTGACCATCATCTCAATGGAGACGGTTGGCTCTGCGAGGGTAATGGGGGGAAGTTGTACAATATGTTCAGGAGAGGCAAGAGTGTCGCCAATTTCGATCTCCTCAATGCCGGAGAGAACGACGATATCACCTGCACCTGCATCGGGTTGTTCCACTCTTTTTAGCCCTAAGTGGCCTTCCACGCGGATGATTCGATGTTGCGTCTCTTTCCCATTGCGGTCGATCCGAACGACGAGATCTCCTTTTGCAATCTTCCCTTCCATGATGGTGCCGCTTGCTTGTCTTCCGACGTAGTCGTCGTAGCAAAGGGTTGCCACTTGCATAAGGAAGGGGAGATCGAGGCGTCCAGGTGGAGGGGGGACTGCTTCGACGATAAGGTCGAAAAGGGGGCTCAAATCTTTTGGGGTGTCGTTCAATTCTTTGATAGCAAATCCTTTAAAACCTGACGCGTAGATATGGCGGAAATCGAGCTGTTCGTCATTGGCACCGAGCTCTAAAAAGAGATCAAATGTCTGATTGAGCGCTCGATCGGGGGCTGCATGAGGGCGATCGATTTTATTGAGGACGACAATGGGGCGAAGGCCGATCTTAAGCGCTGCAGAGAGGACAAATCGCGTTTGCGGCATAGGTCCTTCTTGCGCATCGACTAAGAGGAGAACGGAGTTGACCATCCGTAAGACTCTTTCCACTTCACCCGAAAAATCGGCGTGACCTGGGGTATCGATGATATTGATTTTAAATTGTTTGTAATAGATCGAGGTCTGTTTTGCAAAGATTGTGATCCCGCGCTCCCGTTCCTGATCGAAGCTATCCATGACCCGCTCAGGGACTTTTTCATGCTCCTGGAAGATATTGGCCTGTTTGAGTAGATTGTCGAGAAGAGTTGTTTTGCCATGGTCGATGTGAGCGATGATGGCAATATTTCGAATGTCTTTTGGGTCGTGCATATCGGACAGGATACTCTGTAGATGAATTTCTTGTCCAAAGTAATCCCGTGCCCTTGCCTGTGCCTGTGCCTGGGTACAGGCACAGGCAAGGGCTAGAGGGCACGGGATTTTATCATTGGCGGGAAAAGGGAGAAGAGAAGTACTCTAAAGATAAGCCCATGATAGGGAAGGGGAGGGGGAATGGAGCATCGCTCAGATTGGGAAGAGAGAGAAGCTGCTGAAGCCCAGGCGCATGAACCTCGCACTGAGACCTCTGATACCGGCAAGATCGATGATCTTCTGAAGGAAAAACTTGAGAGTTGCTTTCACAAGCAAACCTCAAAGGTGATGCTGCATGACCTTGTGAAAATCGCTTGTGAACACTCCTCCATCGACCTTGCTATTGCCGCCAACCACCTTCCGCCCAATATGCGGCACCTTCTCTTTGAAAACCTCCCCGATCGAGATGCCAAGGTAAAATTCTTAGTCAATACGGATAGTGAGACGAGATTAATCCTTTTCCGTCAGCTCGATGAGCAAGAATTAAAGAAAATTTTTGAAAGAATGCCGACAGATGAGGCGGTTTGGGTCGTTGAAGATATGCCAGAAAGGCGCTTTCGTCGTCTGATGGAACTGATCGATATTAAAAAAGCAGCGCGGATCCGAGAGTTAAAGCAGCATGGGCGCAAGAGTGCTGGACGCCTCATGAGTTCCGATTTTTTTGCTTTTCCGATGGAGATGACAATTGGCGAGGCGGCAGCTCATGTACGCGATAATCCGCGGATCGATCTTGCAAAAGGGATTTTTATCTTAAGTCACGTGGGAGAGCTTCAAGGGTTTGTCCCCTCTCGCAACATGATGATCAATCCTCCGATAACGCCCCTTCGCCAGGTGATGAAACCGATCCTTCATAAAGTGGCCCCTGAGGCAACAAGGGAAGAGGTGATCGACTTAGTTGAGCGCTATAAGATCTCCTCATTGCCAGTTGTTGATGAGGAAAATCGCTTAATTGGCGTGATTGCTTACGAAGATATTGTTGAGGCGATGGAAGATCTTGCCGATGAAACGCTTGCAAAAATTGGGGGTACAGATGAAAAATTTACTTCTCATGAGTCGGTGCTTCGGAGATTTGTAACGCGCGCCCCTTGGCTTTTAGTGACGTTGTGCGCAGGGCTTGTGAACGTGGGGGTGATGTCTCTTTTCCAGAAG
>DATECD010000129.1:0-11550 GCA_035287065.1 Chlamydiales bacterium
AAGATCACAATGGCTTTTCCCATCAAGACCCTGGATTTATTGACCACGTAGCCAATAAAAAAGCAGAAATCGTACGCATCTATCTTCCTCCCGATGCAAATACACTCCTTTCTGTTGCAGACCATTGCCTGCGCTCCCGCAACTACGTCAATGTGATTGTCGCAGGAAAACAACCTGCCCTTCAATACCTAACGATGGAAGAGGCCATCGAACACTGCACGCTCGGAATTGGCATTTGGGATTGGGCAAGTACAGACGGCAACTTGCCACCTGACATTGTAATGGCGTGTTGTGGCGACATCCCCACTTTAGAAACACTTGCTGCTGTTGATATCCTTCTCTCTCTTGTCCCAACTCTTAAAATCCGCGTCATCAATGTCGTCGATTTAATGGCGCTGCAGTCAAGGGATAAACACCCTCATGGTCTTAGCGATAGAGTATTTTTAGATCTTTTCACCGAAACAAAACCTGTCATCTTTACTTTTCATGGCTACCCGTCACTCATTCACAAGCTCACCTACAATCGAAAAAATCACGACAATTTTCATGTGCGCGGCTACCAAGAAGAAGGGACGACAACAACCCCATTTGATATGTGCGTCTTAAATCGCATCGATCGCTATCACCTTGCAATTGGAGCTCTCGACTTTATCCCCTCACTTAGCGAAGTGCGAGGTCCTATGCGCGACCGTTTAGCAAGAAAAATCATCGAACATAAAGAGTACATTCATGAAGTTGGCGATGACCTACCTGAAATTAAAGAGTGGAAATGGACAAGATCACACTAAGTCTTAACTGTGGAAGCTCTTCTATCCGCGCTTCCCTTTTTATCCATGTGCCGCAAAAAACGCCCTCTTGTATCTGGGAAAATCATCTCAAAGAGTTCTCCTCCTACCAAGAGGCAGCTTGCCAACTATTAGATGCCCTCCCCCAACTTCCTCAAGCAATTGGACATCGAGTTGTCCATGGTGGCGAGCGCTTTATCCAAAGTACTTGGCTTACAACCCAAGTCCTTCGCGAATTAGAAGAGCTCTCTTTACTAGCTCCCCTTCACAATCCCCCCTCACTTGAAGGGATCTATGCGGCGAAAAAAAAATTCCCCAATCTCCCTCAGCTTGCCGTTTTCGATACCGCTTTCCATGCTCACTTCCCTCCTTTCATTGCTCTCTATCCGATCCCTCCTGATCTTGCAAAACGGCATCAAATTCGCCGTTATGGATTTCACGGCATCTCGCACGGCTATCTTTGGAAAAAATACACCGAAATTCGTCCGGAGAAAAAAGAGAAAGGGAAGGTAATCACTCTACATCTTGGAAGTGGCGCTTCTCTTTGTGCAATTGAACAAGGTATCTCACTTGATACGACGATGGGTTTTACGCCGCTTGAAGGGCTCATGATGGCAACGCGCTCTGGGAGTATTGATCCTGCAATTGTCGCTTACCTTGCAGAAAAAGAGGGGAAAAGCGCAACAGACATTGTCACTTTTCTCAACCACAACTCAGGTCTTTTAGGCGTCTCTCAACTCAGCTCTGAAATGGAAAAAATCCTTCAAGTTGAAACTTCTAATCCACAAGCAAAACTTGCAATCGATATGTTTCTCCACTGCACTTTAAAAGGGGTTGGTTCCCTCATCCCCCTTCTTGGCTCTGTCGATGCCCTCCTTTTTAGCGGAGGAATCGGTGAAAATAGCTCTATCCTCCGAAGTCGTCTTCTAAAAAAGCTCTCCTGGATGGGAATTGAGATCGATGCTGCAAAAAATGAAGGGTGTACCAACCTTAAACCTGGAGAGTGGAGAGAGATCTCCTCTAAAGGATCTACGCCTGAAGTATTTGTCATTGCAACCGATGAAAATCAGGCAATTGCCGAAGAGATCATAGCAAAAACTTTGTAAAAATTCACTCACCACAAGAGCGTGAACTTTTACAAAGTTTTTGAAATGCATTCTTCTGTGTTAACCGTAATTTAAATAAATGGGTCCGACTCTCCATTTACTTTCTTCCTCTCCCTCTCTTCCATGAGTCGCGCAACCCTCTTTGCTTCATTTCTCTTATATTCTTCTCTCTTTGCGCACTCGGCAAAAGCCTGACAGTGACTCAGCTTAAGGTTTGGAAATAGAGCGCAATCTACCTCCGTACAGTGCTTAAGTATTTCTTGAGATAAGGTTTCAATATGAGGCTGATATTGTTTTTGCGCAGTATTGCGCATCAAAGAAAGACCATATCGAAATGCTTTTTTAGGAGGCAATATTGCCTCATATTTATTTTTTCCAGAGCGCCGTTGTAAATAATAATATACACCCGCTGCAGTTTCAGCAATCGTATGATAATCTCCCCGAGTATATGTTGGAATAGACATTACCCCAGCCAAAATCTCGATCTCTTTATGGGAAAAATTTTGTGAATTTTTTCTCAATAAATACTCTGCTACTCCCAATGCACACGCACATGTTCCGCTAACATTTGCGCGAATGGGTATGTTGCCTAAATCTGCGGCACTGACCCAAGAACGGTTAGTGAACACATATCTCTGAAAAATGAGTTGAGGGAGTTGACAAGGACGACTTACAATATTTGGAGGAGAATCATCATCAGAACAAATAGAAAGCGCCCGTTTTCTTGGACCATAAAATTCATCTTTAAAAGAACACTGTTCCGATTCTGTACTTTTTCCCATAGCTTTATCTGGATAACTCTCTCTAATGGATGGCATGGTCATTTTTGTACATTTTACACAGATTTGTTTCAGTTCCACTCGCTCAGGTGTATCTTTTTCCCCTTCCTGATCGTCAAGCCCTAAATATGTAATTGCAGTAAGAAGTGTCACTAAACCTGTAATTAATCGACTTGTAGAGATAGATTCCGGGTCGCGTTGTAAAAATTTTTGAATTGATAAACCATCTGTAAATCCGCTTCTATCTTTATTCATCAAGCACTTACGTAACCAATCTAACTCATCGATCCCTTGCAATCTTAAAAGATCCTTCATTTTTTCATGGAGTTTGCACAGCACCTGACGTGATTCTTCATTTGGACATCTCATGACCGTACGACAAATAAGATCGGTATGCTTTATATTCACACTATTAGGGTTTTTGGATGAGCCAACAACCTTCAACACTTCTCGACTTTCATCGACTTTTATTGACCATAATTTAGACATCATTGACAGCAAATTAGACTGCAATTCCGTTTCTTTAATAAGATCTTGATGATTTAAAAATCCTATTAAATAGATACAAATTACTATCACACATATAGAAGCAGTTTTCGTAATAAGGTTGACAAGACTCAGTATTGCTGATATGCCTATGAGACTTATCCCTAAATTGTTACAAAATTGCAATAGAGTTGGGCGTACTCGGGTAACTTTAGCTTCCGTCTCAGCATTTTGGGGCTGATATGGACCCAAGGAATTTCTTGTCGGCAAAAGTTGATTATTATTTATAACGGTCATAAATTTAATATATATTATATTAAAAAAAATAATTAACGTAAATACAATACATGAACCCGTTACCGTTTTTGAATACTACAATTCTTACGATTACAGTAAATTGATTATTAAGTACTTAAGTTCGTGTTAGGCGTATAGAAAGTGTTGAAAAAGGCAAACCTTCTGGCTATTAAACCAACAAACCATGTTTTTGCAGCGCTTTTGCGCTTGTTTCAAGGTTTACGTGCTGAACCCCGGCAATCCCCAATTCTTGGGCCATCTGGACAAAAAGATCTCGATCTTCAAGATAGAAGGTCTCAGAAGCGGGAACTTGAGTCAGATCAAGAGCGAGTCGATAGATCGAAGGATCGGGTTTCCGAAAAGCGACAAAGGCGGAGATGACAAAGGTATCGATGAAAGAATCGAGCTGAAACTGCTTGATTCGGTAATCTGTCAGCTCACGCCCTTCATTACTTACGGCTGTAACTTTCAGATGGTACTTCTCTTTGATTTTTTTTACCCAGGTGAGCATATCGGAAAAAGGAGCAGACCCAGAGCGCATAAACTCTGCAAACTGTTCAGGAGTAAAATCCCTTTTTTTGTTGAATACAGCGTGGTGGATATACTCTTCTAAACTGATCTTCCCCAACTCGTAGGTACCAAAAACTTCTTGGTGTCGATTGTTGAGTTCAACTAAATCAATCCCAAAGTGAGCAGCTGCCTGTTCACGACCCGTTCGATCCCACCCATTCGTGAGCAAGACCCCTCCAATATCAACAAAAAGCGCTCGAATTCCCATAAGCTAAAATGCTACCAAATCCTATCTATTCTTACAAGTTTGTAGCCAGAAAAAAGTCTCCTCTAATTCATGGAGAGAAACGGCTCTACAATAAGCGCCACAAAAAGGCACTACATGCCCAATCTTATCAATCAAAACAAAACGCACCTCCCCATTTTCTTTTTTCTTATCGTAAGCCATCATTTCCCAAAGCTTTTCTTTTGTGTATGAGCATGGAAGCTGCACAAGATGTTGCGCATAAAAAGCTTCTATCTCCTGAAAATCGCTTTTCTGTAAAAATCCAAGGTTCATGCTTAAGTGCGCCTCAGCTACACATCCAATCAGGACAGCTTCCCCATGAGAGATCTCATAATTGGTCAATTTCTCAAGCGCATGGCCGATCGTATGGCCAAAATTGAGGATACGGCGCAACCCTTGCTCCATCGGGTCCTTCTCAACAACTTCGATTTTCCCTTTGATCGCCTCTAAAATATCATCTGATTTCCAAAGTTTCTTATCCAAAACGCTCCCAAGTTTCCATATTTCTGCAAGCCCATTGAGTCTCTCTTTTTCAGAAAGTGTGCAAAGGACATCGGGATCAACAACAACTGCTTGGGGAGGGTAGAACGTCCCGATCTGATTTTTCCCAAAGCGGTTATTGATTCCCGTCTTTCCTCCAATCGAAGCATCGACCATGGCAAGAAGAGTCGTGGGAACTAAAACAAGAGGAAGTCCGCGCAAACAAATCGATGCGACAAAACCCACAAGATCCATTGTCGCTCCTCCCCCAACTGCAAAAAGCGCTGTCCTCCGATCCACTCCCAACTGCAAAAGTTCATCCAAAAGCTTTCCTACAACATCAAAGCTTTTAGCTTTTTCTCCCGTTGGAATAAGAAGCAGCGGCGCCTTCAACTTCTCTGCGAGCTTTGCTCCATACAGTTCTCCCACTTTTGGATCAGAGATAACAACGGCCCTACCAGAAAAAAGCGATGGACATTCCTCTAACAACCCCCCTCCAAAATACAGATGCGTTGTAACTGTGCGAGAGAGTTGAAAAACCGATGAGGCGAAAAGGTTTTTCTGTTTTTTCTCTTTTTCCATCGTTCTACCGTTATATCATTTTCCACTCTTACTTCTTGCAACTTCTTTTGGTTTTGCTTATGAAGTGATCTATGAGGTGGATTGCATTTGTTGGATTGCTTTTAAGCGGCTGTTTGCGTGAAGCCTACGACCCTTGGAAGATGGCCCCATCTTCGCCTTATGCAAATTGGACCCCCCTTTGCGGCAATCGCTTGATCTCAGCTCAATCGTGCCAGCCCCTTTTGCCCCCCTCCTTTGACTCAACAGAACTCAATCTCGCACAACTCATCGATATTGCCCTCCAGAATAATCCAATGACAAAACACACATGGGCAATCGCAAGAGCTGCAGCTGCTCAATATGGGCAATCGCTTAGCCAATTTTTCCCAGCAATTGCCTTTAATGGAAACTTCTTGCGCATCCGCAACTCTGAAGTTCTCATCAACTCTCAGTTCGGAGCTTTGCCAGGAACAAATGAATCAACCCCTAATATAGACGTCACGCAAAATCAGTTCGGCGTACAAGAGAGCGTCGGCTCACCGATCCCTTTCTATCAAACACAAATAGGTCCCGATCTTATCCTCTCCTATACCCTTTTTGATTTTGGGCAACGCACCTCTGCGGCAATTGCTGCAAGAGAGGCGCTCTATTATGCCGATTTGAACCATAATCAACAGATCCAAATGGTGATCCAATCGGTCATGACAGATACGTATGAGTACCTTTACGCGCAAGCGCTCCAAAGCGCTTATGAAGCAAATCTTGAAAACGCACAAACTTCTTTAGATGCCGCAAATGAGCGCTTCTCATTAGGCCTTGCCGCATTAGGAGATGTCGCACAGGCGCGCACCCTTTTTTTGCAGAGCCGAATCAATCTTACCCAGCAAAAACAATATGTGGAAAATGCGTTTGCTGAACTTGCTGTCGATCTCGGACTCCCTCCTAATCTCCATTTTCAAGTGCAACCTCTCCCCTCTGAAATTGTCGCAACGCCAATCTTAGCAAGTGTCGATGAACTTGTAGAAAGGGCGCAAAAACAAAGACAAGATTTTCTAGCAGCAGCAGCAGATGTCCGCTCAAAAGAAGCCTCCCTTTTACAAGCCAAAAGGTCTGTCTATCCCGTTCTTGGGACAGCGCTCGATATTGGTCACTACTGGTTCCAAGATGGACTACAAGAAAAAGGGCCCCACTGGTCACTTGGCATTGAGATCTCTTGCCCTCTTTTCCAAGGCTTTTTCTATAAAAACGGAATCAAAAAAGCAAAAGCCAATGTCGCAGCGTCACAAGCAAAAATGATGCAACAAGAATTGCAAATCATCCAAGATGTAACAGTAGCCCACATGGGAATAAAAACGGCCGCTGCAATTCTCTCCGATTCTGCTGAGTATCTAAAGGCAGCCCAGCTAGAATTCAATATTGCACTGACTGGATATAAAGCAGGAACAATGACCATTCTCGATGTCGTATCGGCACAAAGCTCCCTTGCCGATGCAAGAGCTAAAAAAATCAATGGAGAAAAAAGCTGGTTTCTCTCTTTGAGCACTCTTGCTTACGCAACAGGCTCTCTTTGTACATCACCTGAGGAGATTGATGAACGGATGTAAACTTTTTTTTCTTCTCCTCTTTTTCTCTTCGTGTCAAAAGCTTCCCGAACAAAAAGAGGAACACGCCTTTCCCGTTCAAATTGGCTTAGTCACAACGTGCAAAGCTCCCATTTTCCTTGAGGCGCTAGGCCATGTGGAACCGATCACAACCATTGAAATCCGCTCTCGCATTGAGGGGGCGATTACCAAGATCGCAGTTCAAGAGGGAAGTGAGGTGAAAAAAGGGGACCTTCTCTTTCAGATCGACCCAAAACCTTATGAGGCGATCTTAAGACAAGCAAGGGCTCAGCTTGAAGAAAATCTTGCCAATCTCGCGCTAGCAGAAGAAAAACTAAGGCGCTACCGCATCCTAGCAAAAGAGGAGTACTACTCCCAAATCGACTACGAAACCCTTCAAGCAAATTACGTAGCAACTGCTGCTTTAGTGGAACAAACAAGAGCAACTGTAGAACGAGCTGAGATCAATCTCGACTACTGCACAATCTCTGCTCCCATCGAAGGAAGACTTGGCATCTTAAATGTCACCTACGGCAACCTCGTCTCAGCGCCAGATGGCATTAGCGGCCCTTTAATTCTTCTCAACCAAATGGACCCGATCTATGTCACGTTCTCAATCCCTGAATATCAGCTCCCAAAAATTCAAAAAAAAGAAGCGCAACTTCAGGTCATAGCGAGTTTCGAGGATTTTGTCTCAAGTCGATTTGCAGGAAAACTCTTCATGCTCGATAACCAGGTAGGTCCTGCAACTGGGATGATTCGACTCAAAGCGATTTTCGAAAATGGGAAAAGATCCCTTTGGCCTGGCCAATTCATTCGAACAAGAGTGATTCTTGAAGAGATTGAAAACGCTCTTCTGATCCCTTTTTCCGCTGTGCAAATGACACTGACAGAACCGATTGTTTTTGTTGTGAATGAAGAAGCAAGAGTGGAACAGCGCACTGTTTTATTAGGTCAAAGAGAAGGGACCCAAATCATGGTTCTAAAAGGCTTAAAACCAAACGAAAAAATTGTATTAGATGGGCAGATCAACCTCTACAATGGCGCCAAAGTCTTTGTACCCAAAGCAACACCGTGAATTTTAGCGAACCTTTCATTAAAAGACCTGTGATGACAACACTTGTGATGTTGTCCCTTTTTGTCTTTGGCCTTCTCGCATATCTTCTCTTGCCGGTCAGCAATCTCCCCAATGTCGACCTCCCCACGATTGAAGTGACCGTGAGCTATCCGGGGACAAACCCTGAGACTATGGCAACAACAGTTGCAATCCCTTTAGAAAAAGAGTTCATGACAATCGATGGGATCGAGACGATCTTCTCTTCAAGTGGCTCAGGATCAACAGATATCCTTCTCAGTTTTGCTCTCAACCGCAATATGGATAGCGCGTCCACCGACGTGCAAGCAGCCATTAGTAGAGCGCAACCCTACCTTCCCCCCAACCTTCCCAACCAACCTGTCTACCGCAAAGTCAATCCCGCAACAACGCCCATCCTCTACTTTGTGATCAGCTCTCCCAATATGACTCTTGGCACCCTTTACGATTACGGCAACACCTTCTTAGGGCAAAGAATTGCCATGGTTGAAGGCGTTGCGCAGGTGAACACCTATGGATCTCCTTACGCTGTGAGAATTCAGGTCGACCCAGAGCGTCTTGCCGCCAAAGAAATTGGGATGGATGACGTCGTGAACGCTGTAGCAACGTCTAATGTCAGTCTCCCAGTAGGCGTTCTCTATGGGGAAAAAGAAGATTTTACCCTTCGAGTCCAAGGGCAACTTCTTACTGCATCTCCTTATGAAGAGATCATCATCAAAAATCAAAATGGGGAGCTTGTCAAACTTAAAGACATAGGACAAGCGCTAGATAGCGTACAAAGAGATAAAACGTTTCGCAATTACGTGACAAAAAAAGGAGATGTCCCTTGCATCATTTTAGCCATTCGGAATCTTCCGGGTGCAAACACTGTGAAAACTACAGAAAAAATCCATGCATTGATCGAGGAATTGCAACCTCAACTCCCAGAAACTCTCCACATCGAGACGATCTATGAAAAGTCAGAGTCGATCCTTGAGAGCGTAGAAGAGGTAAAACTCACTCTTCTCATCGCTTTTCTCCTTGTGGTCGCAATCATCTTTCTCATGCTGGGAAAAGGGCTAAATACCATTATCCCATCACTAGCTCTTCCCCTTGTCATTCTCAGCACATTTACCATCATGTACGTCTTAGACTTTAGCCTAGATATCCTCTCACTTCTTGCCATTACCCTCTCCATCGGATTTTTAGTCGATGACGCAATTGTCGTTTTAGAAAATAACGTGCGCCACGTCGAAATGGGCGCCTCCCCCTTTGAAGCTGCAATCCTAAGCGCAAAAGAGATTGGAGTCACCGTTCTCAGCATGACCTGTTGCTTGATTGCCGCCTTTATCCCGATGATCTTCATGACAGGAGTGTTAGGTCGCCTTTTTCGTGAATGCGCTCTCACCATCATCATCGCCGTCACTCTTTCAGGCTTCATTTCCCTCACCTTAACACCGATGCTCGCAAGTCTTTTCGTACGTCCCTATACACAACAAAAAACAAATGTCTTTGAGCGCCTGGCCAATTTCATCAATGAGAGCTCAAAAAAAATCTATATACCCACACTTCACTGGGCCATGCGCAACCGCATCTTTGTCATTGGCATCGGGATCCTTTCGATCTTTGCCTCTTGGTTTCTTTACAACTTACTTCCAAAAGACCTTCTTCCGCCTGATGATACGGGCTTTATCGAAGGCTACACACAAGCGCGCGATGGCACCTCCCCCTTTCTCATGCAAGAATATCATGAAAAATTAGCAAAAGTGGGGATTAACGATCCATGTGTCGAATCGCTCCTCTCAATTAGTTCTTCTGGCAATGACAATCAGGGGTTTCTCTTTTTTCGTCTAAAGCCCTATCGCAATCGCCTCTCCCTTGATAAGGTCCTACACAATCTCTCAGAAACATATCGCCAAATCCCAGGAGTCAATGTCTACCTTTCTCCCCTCCCTCTTGTCGATCTTGCAGTAGGAACAACGTCTCAAGCTCTTTATCAATATTCCTTAACAAGCATCGACCGAAAAGCGCTCACAGAAGCAGCAAAAACGCTCACTCAAAAAATCAAACAAAATCCCTTATTTACCGCAGTCTCCAATGACCTTCTTCTCACACAACCCCAGTGGGAGTTCAACATCTTACGAGATAAAGCCTCTAATTATAACCTAACGCCACTTGCAATTGAAGAGTATCTCGGCTGGGCCTATTCAAATAACCGCATCTCTTTAATCAACGGAGAACTTCAGCAATATGATGTGATCGTTGAGACGCTCCCTAAGTTCTATAGCGACCCATCTGTTCTTTCCAAACTCTACATCCGCTCTATGAATAATGCTTTAGTCCCTCTTTCAGAAGTAGTTGTTGTAAAAGAATCAATCGGCCCTCTTACAGTCAATCACATGGATGGAATCAATTCTGTAAATATCTCCTTCAATCCAAAATCAAAAGTTGCACTTGGCACAGTTGTTGAGAAACTTAAAAACCTTGCAAAAGACCTTCCACCCCAAGTTGCAGGCCAATTGATCGGGACTGCAAAAGCTTTTGATGACTCATTTAAAAGTCTTAACCTCTTATTTCTTCTCGCTTTCTTTGTCATCTACGTAGTTCTCGGGATCCTCTATGAAAATTTCATCCACCCCATCACAGTCATGAGCTCTCTTCCCCCAACCCTTTTTGGGGGCCTTCTCACACTTCATCTTTTTCAAGAAAGCTTAACTCTATACTCTTTTATCGGCCTGATCTTACTTATGGGAATTGTTTTAAAAAATGGGATCATGCTTGTCGATTTTGCAAGTGCGTCTATTGAAAAAGGGGCCTCAGTCTTCGATGCGATCATCGAAGCATCGCTTACCCGTTTCCGCCCTATCTTGATGACCACATTCTCAGCTCTTATGGGCGCTCTTCCCATCGCACTTGGCATCGGTGGCAGCATGGCGCAAAACCGCATCGGCCTCGGCCTCGCCGTTGTCGGCGGCCTCCTCTTCTCCCAATTGATCACCCTCCTCCTCATCCCCGTCCTCTACTCCCTTTTCGAAGAGCTAAGAGAAGCGCTAAAGAAAAAAGCAAAGGGTTAGTGAGGGATTCGCTTATGGATCGGTTTTTTTGCTGTGGCCTTTTTTCTTATAGTTTTAGATTTTTTCTCTTTTGGGATGTCTTTACTGCATTTGTACAACACATCAGGACATAAATCTACCCCATTAGGCCAGACAATCGTTCCCTCTTCACATTTCACTTTTTTGAAAAACTCAATGTCCTTCAATGGCAAAAACATATTCTTTGCGGTTCGCAACCGATCTTCCATATCAAAAATCTTGACTTTGCCATTTTCAAATGTGAGCCTCAACTTATATTCATTGACATATTCTACTTTTTTAACAAAATGCATCATAATTATTTTAACGGTTCTACTTTACCTGGCTCACACTCAGAAATGACACATTTCCATGCTTTCATCAACTCTTTCTTCCTTAAAATAGCCCAAGCCACAACAAGAGCTTCTTGTTTTACAGGAAATTCGCCTTTAATCTTTTTTCCGGTAACAACAGAAAACATAGCCTTTTTTCCTTGATACTCCGCATGAAAATGAG
>DATECD010000130.1:0-12894 GCA_035287065.1 Chlamydiales bacterium
CATTTCGATTATACCCATCACTCGCATGGAATGGATCATCGTCGCGATTGTCATTTTGGGTCTCTTATTTGATTACACAAATGGGTTCCACGATGCTGCAAATGTCGTAGCAACAGTGATTGCGACTAGAGCGCTTGCCCCTCTTTCTGCAATTGTCATGGCAGGTGTCTTGAACTTTGTCGGTGCAACGCAGATTAGCGGTGTCGCTCAGACGATCGCAACAGGTCTTGCAAAAACAGAAGAGGTGAGTCAAATCGTTGTTCTTGCTGCAGTGTGTGGTGCCATTTTTTGGAATCTCATCACCTGGTATTGGGCAATGCCCAGTAGTTCTTCATACGCATTGATTGGGGGTCTTCTCGGAGCTGTTTGGGCTCACGAAGGAATTGATTCTATCCTTTGGATGAATGTTGCAGATCTTGTCTTAGTTCCCATGATATTGTCTCCTTGCATTGGGCTTTTTGTTTCATTTCTTTTCATGAAGATCCTTTTCAATTATTTGACGAAAAGGCCATCAGCTGAAGATAAAGCGATCTTCAAACATCTGCAAATTGGATCTGCTTGCTTTGTCGCATTATCTCATGGATTAAATGATGCTCAGAAGAGTATGGGGATTATTACGTTAGGGCTTTTTAGTGCAGGTCAAATCGCATCTCCTGAAATTCCTTTTTGGGTGATCATGGCCTGCGCAATTGTCATTGGGCTTGGAACTGCTTCTGGCGGATTTCGGATCATTTGGACCATGGGTTTTTCTATTACTAAACTCAATACAGTTCAAGGGTTTGCTGCAGAACTTTCCTCATCTGCTGTGATTTTAAGCGCAAGCTTTTTGGGAATGCCTGTTAGCTCAACTCATGTGATTGCAGGAGGCATTACGGGCGTTGGAGTTGCAAAGGGCAAAGGATCTGTCGATTGGAATTTTCCAAAGAAAATTTTTCTCGCGATGTGCTTTACTCTTCCAGGCGCTGCTTTTTTTGGCGCTTGTCTTTATTTTCTTGCCCATTTAGTGATTCATTAAAAATAGATGATGCATCCCGCTTGGATTGAGATTAATACTTCGCAATTTCGAAATAATCTCCGTGCAATTCGAAAAAAAATTGGTGAAAGGCGTTTTTGTTTACCAGTTAAAGCGGACGCTTATGGACATGGTCTTTGCGAGATTGGAAAAATTGCTGAAGAGGAAAGAATTGATATTTTGGGAGTTGCCTGCTTACAAGAGGTAGTTGCATTAAGAAAAGCGGGGATTCAATTGCCAATTCTCCATTTTGGCGCTATTTGCGAAGAACAGATTGAAGCTCTTTTAGATTACAAGGTCGAATTGACGATTAGCTCGAAATATAAAGCAGAGCTTGTCGCAAAAAAATATCGACAAGAAGCTCCTAAATGCAAAGCTCATATCGAAGTTGATACAGGGATGAGGCGGACAGGGGTAAAGATCGAGAGTGTTCCAGGACTCATTGCATCCATGGAGAAGCTCGGTTGTTTTGATCTTGTTGGGATCTATTCACATTTTGCAACAGCTGATCGTCCAAATGACCCTTCTGCTTTAGCCCAGATTGATTCTTTCACGGGGCTTTTGCATGGACTTAAAGCTGGCCAATGGAAGGCCCATCTTGCAAATTCAGGAGGGGTTGCCTACTATCCAGATTCTTGGCTCGATATGGTCAGGCCAGGTCTTCTTGCATATGGTTATTTTCCAAATGGAGAAAAAGATTTAGAGGGAAAGATTGCCCCTTGCCTTTCCCTTCATGCAAGAGTTTCTTACTTTAAAGTAGTTGCAGAAGGTGAGGGGATTAGCTATGGCCATGCTTACAAGACAAAAAATGAGTGTCGCATTGTGACTGTGCCAATTGGGCATGGAGATGGATATAGGCGTTCACTTTGGAATAAAGCATCTGTTTTGATTCGGGGCCGCCGCTTTCCCATTGCTGGGATGATTTGTATGGATCAGTTTATGGTCGATATTGGAAAAAATGAGGCGTATGTTGGGGATCAGGTGACACTGATTGGAATACAAGAAAATGAGGAGATTTCTCTTTGGGAGATTTCCCGTCTTGCAGATTCAATTCCCTATGAAATCCTCACTGGTTTCGGAAAAAGACTTCCGCGTATTTATACCGCTCGTGATTGAAGAATCGGTATTGTGCCAAAACTCCTCATTGGATATTCTGCACAGTCGCATGCGTTTTTTGTTTCTCTTTCTTTTCTTCTTTCAGCCTGTTTTTGGGATGCAGTGGGCCTTTCGCGATCCTGCTTTGGGAGTACAAACCCTTACATATTTTGATCAGGTAAGAGAGAGGCCGGTTGTTGTTGAATTTTGGTATCCAGCAGAGCGCAAAGGGCTTCGCGAACGCCCTGAGAGCGATTCGCTGATGGTTCATCCAGAAGAGTTTCGAGGGGCTCCTATGAAGAAAGGAAAGGGAAAGTGTCCCCTTATCTTGATCTCTCACGGCCATAGAGGAGACCGCCGTGATTTAAGTTGGCTTGCAGAACGACTTGTCTCTCAGGGTGGCTTTCTCGTCGCAGCAGTAGATCATTTCGGCGATCAAAGAAAACATTTCGATATGCAAAAAAGCATCCGTTTTTGGGATCGGGCGCTTGACTTTACGTTTCTTTTGAATCAGTTGGAAAAAGAAGAGAGTTTTCTCGACAAGATCGATTTTGATAAGGTTGGTTTTGTCGGTTATTCGCTTGGGGGAATGACGGGGCTTGGGCTGGCAGGGGCACAGGCAGAAAATTTAAAAGAAATTCTTCCTCTTTTACAGAACGAGCTATCGGATTTCCCAAATCACGTGTTGGAACGGTTTGATTTTGCTGAATCAGAGAGATCTTTCCTTGAGCCCCGCATCCGAGGTGCCTTTTTGATCTGTCCTGCCACATTTCCATACACCAGCGAGGCATTGAAAAAAGTCTCTATTCCTATTGGTCTTGTGGTGACGGTCGGGGATGAGGTGCTTCCCTTTAATGAACATGCCTTCCGCCTGATCCGATATCTTGTTCCCAAAAAATTAAAAGTCTTAGGGGAAGATATCTCTCATTCTGTCTTCATCAATCGCCCGACCGAGCTAGGAAAAAAACTTTGGTCGAAAGCCTCTTCCTTGCGCGATCGGGGCCCTATTCACCAAGAAGTTGGCGATTTTGCGATTGAATTCTTTCGAGAAATCCTACAGTCTGATAAACTTCCCCGGAGATAAAGAACTTTCTTTAGGTTCAAACTTTTTATTAAGTGTTTATATGTCTGTTAAAAGTAATATTAGAGTTCAAGAAAGACCCGCACCCGGTTTATTTGCAACGGGTATTGCCCTTTTTTCGATGTTTTTTGGGGCAGGAAATCTCATTTTCCCGCTTCTCGTCGGAAGAGCAGCGGGGAGCGATGCTCCAGCTGTCCTTTTAGGGTTGATGATTTCAGCAATTCTTTTTCCCCTACTCGGTCTTCTCTCCATGATGTTTTTCGAAGGGAATATTGAGCGATTTTTGCAACGCTTAGGAAAGGGTCCAGCATTTCTCCTCCTTTTTGCTTTGCAAATGGCGCAAGGGCCGATTTGCCTTTCTAGGCTCTTTAACCTGATGTATGCCAGTATTAAATCCTATCTTCCTATTCTTCTCGGCCTATTTAGCATTCTTGTTGCCGGTTTGGTCTTTTTTACTGCATATCGTTCCCACCGATTGATCTCTTTAGTTGGGAAAGTGTTGACCCCAGTTCTTCTTTTAGGGATTGCAACTCTTGTTATTGCTGGACTTATTTCAGCTCCTCCCTTACCTCCTTCTAAAGGGGATGCACTATTCCATTTCCTTCAAGGGTTAAAGGGGGGATATATGACGATGGATCTCATTGCTGCTCTTCTTTTTTCTACAGTGGTGACGCCTCTTTTTTTTCAAGGTGTTTTCTTTAAGTCAGAAGAGGAGAGAAAAGAGGTCGTAAGAAAAAAAATGTTGGGAGCAAGCTGTGTAGCTGCCGTACTCCTTCTCATTTCGTATCTTGGCCTTACCCTTTTGGCAGCCCATCACGGGGGAAGCCTTCATGTTGCTCCAGAAGAGCTTTTGCAAGCTTTGGCTGTAAAAGTGCTGGGGCCTAAGGGGGCTTTTGTCGCTGCAATGACGGTCTTTTTGGCGTGCTTTACAACAGCTGTTGCACTTGCTGCCGTTTTTGCAAGTTACCTCCGTAAAGATCTTTTGAAAGAAAAAATCACGCCTCAAATCTCTTTGGGTGCGACTGTGCTTGTGGCTTCCTGCCTCACAAATCTTGGATTTGCGACTGTTCTTCAGTGGACAGGACCTATGATGGAAATCCTTTATCCAGCATTGATAGTTCTTTGCCTTTGCAATGTCGCCTATAGTTTATACCAAATGAGTTGGGTCAGAATGCCTGTTTTCGCAGCTTTAGCCTTTGGCGCCATCCGCTTCTACATGGGACTCTAAATTGCACTTTTATGTTGGGTGTAGTAGAGGTACGGAAAAAGGGAGTTGATTCTATGATGTCTCCGGTTCTGTCCATTGTCGCTGGGATTCTTATTTTGGTTTATCCGAAGATCTTAAATTACGTTGTGGCGATCTATCTGATCCTCATCGGAATTTTGCAGTTGAATCTTTTCGATTAAAATTGTTTTTTTCTCGCCGCTTCGGCTAAAATGCCTCTGGAAAATTTTGAAAAAGAGGACTTTGGTCATGAGCTTGGTACGGGTATTTTCTTCTCTTTTTTTCTCTGCAAATCTTACAGTGTGCGCTTCCCTGATAGATTCATCGCAACTTATGCAAACATTGCAGAGTTGTGAACCTGCAATCCTTCAGTCTTTGATCGATTATAAAGTACCAGGAGCTGCAGTTGGGATTGTGATGGGGGGAGAACTTGTTTATGCAAAAGGGTTTGGAAAAGCAGATCTTGAAACAGGTCTCCCTGTAACTGAAGATACGATCTTTCAGATCGGTTCATGCACAAAGGCGTTTACATCTTTTTTAGTTGGGACATTGATAGAAAGGAGTGTCATTTTTTGGGATCAGCCAATCATCGATCTTTTGCCTCGGTTCCGTTTAAAGGATTCCTATGCGACACATCATGCGACAATTCGAGATCTTCTCTCTCACCGCTCAGGATTTCCAAGACATGCGCTTTCATGGTATGGCTCTACGCATCTTAAAAGGGATGATTTAATTGAACGGTTGCGCTATTTGGAGCTCTCGACCGATTTTCGTGATCGTTACCAGTATGGGGATTTGATGTATTTGGCTGTCGCTGCAGCTTTAGAAGAGATAGAGGGAAAATCGTGGGAAGAACAGATAGGGGAAAAGATTCTTACCCCGTTGCACATGACTCGGACAGGTTACTCACTTCAAGAAGCAGAGCGAATGGGGAATTGCGCAACACCGCATATGGCAAAAAAAGAGAGCGTCAAGCGGATGGCTTTTCGCGATTTCAGTTTAATCGGTCCAGCTGGTGGGCTTTATTCCACAATAAAAGATCTATCTGAGTGGGTGAAGATGCATTTAAATCGGGGTGTAGCAAATGGGGTCTCTTTTATCAGCCCTGTTGTATTGCAAGAAATGTATGCGCCGCAATCCATTGTTCCAGGAGCGCCTCAAACAAAAGAATCGCCTCTTTGCCTTTCAGGCCTTGGCTGGAATTTGATGCCTTATCGAGGGCATTACTTTGTGAGTCATGATGGAGGAGTTGATGGCTTTACATCTGTAGTTGGCCTTTTTCCCGAAGAGAAAATGGGGATTATTGTCCTAACAAACTGCAACTTGAATCCTTTGGCTCGTTATCTTTCAACGTACTTGATCGATCAGTTGTTAGGCCTTTCTCCGATTGACTGGTTGAATGAGGGAGCTGAAACATTGCGGAAGAATTGGGAAATTGAAGAAGAAAATAAAGCAGCCGAAGGACTGACTCGAAAAATGGGAACAACCCCTTCCCACCCTCTTTCCCATTATGCCGGTTTTTATACACATCCAGGTTATGGGCAATTGATAATCGAAGAAGACGTCAATGGAAGACTGAAAATAACGCTCAATGATTTATCTGCCTATTTAGATCATTGGCATTACGATGTGTTTGTTCTTTCTGACGAACAGCAAGATATGATCCAATCCAGGGAGGGGACCAAATTTACATTTCATACTGGAGTTGATGGAGAAATTACAAAAATTTCAGCCCCTTTAGAGCCGACTACGAAAGAGATTGTCTTTATAAAGGATCGGGAACATTCTGAAGAGCACGCTTCCTATTTGCAGCAGTTTGTTGGCTTTTATGAGATTTATGGCCATGTTGTTGAAATTGCACTTCGAGATGGTGTTCTCTATGGCATTCTTCCAGGACAGCCTGTTTATGAACTGATTCCAGACAAAGAAAATCACTTTGTCGTCAAATCACTCGGATATTCTCTCCATTTTAATCTCGATAAGAATCGGAAAGTGGAAAGGGCTGTCTTGTCATTACCTTACGGGAGTTTTTCTGCACAGCCCAAAAATCTTTCCTAAAAGTCAGGTTAAAAATCGATGGTTGCACGTGTTGTTAACCCTTGCAAGGCAATCATTGCCGTGTTGATCCAACTCTCTTTAGCTGTACTTGGTGTGCCAGTTGTGGAGCGGAAACTTTCTTGGAGGTTAAGCCATGCGTTCAACTCGTAACCTGCAAAAAGCTCGATCCGATTATTCGGAAAATTTTTCTGATAGGAAGGCCCAAGATAGAATTGACCTGCAAATGCGGGACGAACATCTTTGAAACTTCCGTCGCGTAAAGGAAGTGAGGGGTTATATGCGCCAGATGTTGGGGAAAAATTGACCCACTGTTTTGAAGTATTTTTATAGGTGCCGAGAAGCGCTGCAAATGTGGTTCCTGCTGTCATATAGACATCTTCAAACCAGTACCAGTCGAGGAGGATCCCCATACGTAGACCTCCACCTGTGAATTTCCATCGGTTGCTCAATTTGGTTTGTTCGTTTTCGGCATCGGTGTAAAGGACTTTCCAGAACTGATTGATCCATGCAACTAAGCCCCCACCTAAAAAGCGCATGCGTAAATGGGGATTAGGAAGAAATACGCGGTCAAACCAAAAGTCTGCGATATTGTAATTCATAAAGACATGACTGTCTGCTTTTACAACTGGACTTGTAAAGATCTGAGGCCACGTCCCTGTTAGAAATTCATCAACTCCAGTTGGTGCAGTTGCGTGATTATTTCCATAGACAGTTAAGCGAGTGTATTGTCCCCAAATCTCCCAATATTTTGGGGCTCGAAAAAAACTCCCAGAAATTCGGAAACCGGGATCGAGATTGAAGGTGGCGCTTTTATACTTTCCTTGTGCAAAACAAAATTCAGGGCCCCACGCGCTGTGGTTCATTTTGATTGCGTAATCTAGAGCTCCCTCTTGGACAGACCAATAGAGGAAATCACCATGAACGGAAAACCCTTCTGCATCTTTTCGAAAAAGATCGGCATCAAATGGAGGGGGCGATGTTGGGGATTTTTGTGCACACTTTGCTGGATCTGCCAAGAGCACAGTACAAAATAATGTTTGAAGCGATGCGAAGAGTAGAACGCGCATTTCGATCTCCTTTTTTTTAACTCTTATAACAATCTTGAGGATTCAAAGAAAAATATTTCCTACAGAACCTCTTGCAAAACTTCATTTGAGCGCAAATCCGCGCTTTTTCACGAGAATCGGATTTCGCACAAATTGCCTACTTTTTCAAGTATGTCAATTTGCGCAAAACCGATTTTCGTGAAAAATCATCGAATTTGCGCCGCAAAGCAAATTTTGCAAGAGGTTCAGTCTCGACTTTTGTGGCATTCCCGTATAGAATGAGGGGATATGCAATACCTTGTGCCTCGCTCTATGTGTGTGAAAGAGGCTCTCACTTTGATTTTTCCCGATAGCTCACGCCGAACGTTAAAAAGTTGGTTGGAGTTAGGCCGTTTTTCTGTAGATGGGAAGAAGTTGCAAAGAGAAGATGAGCTTTTAAATGAGGGAGTGTTTCTTGTAACCCGAGATCACTTTTCTCCGCCAAAAGTGCCAGGGCTTAAAATCCTATATGAAGATCGCTACCTCATTGCAATTGATAAACCTGTGGGCCTCCTCTCCGTTCCCTTAGATGATGAGGGGAAAACAGAAAGGCATGCTCTAGGACTTTTGCGTGTGCATTTAAGGACAGATCAAATTTTTGCTGTACATCGGATTGATCGCGATGTTTCTGGGGTGCTCCTTTTTGCAAAAGGCAAAGAGACAACAGTGAAGATGAAAGATCTTTTTGAAGAGCATTCTCTTCATCGTCAATATCTTGCAATTGTTGAGGGAAGAATTGCCGAGGATGCTGGGGTTTGGAAAGTGCCGCTTTTGGAATTGCCGAATTTAGATGTTGTTCCTTCTTCGCAAGGGAAAGAGGCAATTACCCATTTCCAAGTGATCCGCCGTTCGACCAAATATAGCTACCTCAAGATCCTTTTGGAAACTGGAAAAAAACATCAGATCAGAGTCCATTGTCAAGTCGCTGGCCATCCTGTTGTAGGTGATGCTCGGTATGGCGCGCTGCAAAATCCCATTCGCCGTTTAGGGTTACATGCTGAAAAACTTGAGCTAACACACCCCTTTACGAAAAGAAAACTATCTCTTATTTCATCACCTCCAAAAGCGTTTCGTTCATTAGGGGTATAGGGAGTAGCCTGTGGATTTCTACCAGTTTCTTAATAATTTTGTTGCGCTTCTTGTGATCTGTAATCCGCTATCTGCCCTCCCGGCTGTTTTGAGGATTACTCAGAATCAAACACTTGCAGAAAAAAGGCAGACAGGGCTTATCTCTGCTTTTGCCGTATTAGTGATCCTTTTGGTTTCTACGTGGTTTGGTTCGGCTATTTTGACTCTTCTTGGAATTCAAATCCCTGCGTTTCAAGTCGCAGGAGGGATTGTTATTTTGATGATGGCCTTCTCTATGCTGAGTGCAGAGGAGAGCCCAATCAAGCAGTCGCCTGATGAGGCACCGTCAAAAAGGTCGAAAGAATCGGGGGCGATCATTCCGCTTGCAATTCCTTTGATTGCAGGCCCTGGTGCTATCAGCACGATCATTGTCAATGTAAGTCAGTATGAGGGTATTTTTAATCTTCTGATAATTAGCTGCTTAGCGATATTGGTTTCAGTTGTAATGGGGGCCCTTCTTTACTTTGCGAGCAATCTTGAGAAAGTGATGGGCCAATCGCGCATTAATCTGATCAACCGGTTAGGGGGGCTGATTTTAGCGGCGATTGCTGTTCAAACAATTGCCAGCGGATTAAGGGGACTTTTTCCAGGTCTTCAGCATTAGTCAAGGTCACCTTTAAAACAATTGACTTCATTGAGCTGTCCAGATAAGGTTGTTGGTATCAAGGGAAGAGTTATCGTTTTCTCCCTTGTAAACAAGGAACTTCCTGAATCTTTTTAGATCTTTTTTGATAAATTCCATGAAAAATTTTACTAAAAACAGGTTCTGAGAGGGTAATAAGGATATTTTTATTTTTTGGAGATTTTTAATGAACCAACAGCAACAGAATCAAAAACTTTATGTAGGAAATCTTAACTTTGATGCGAGTGAAGATGAAGTCCGAGAGCTTTTTGGAAATTACGGACAAGTAGAAGATGTAAAAATTGTCATGGACCGTTTTTCAGGTAGATCTCGAGGCTTTGCGTTTGTGCGCATGGACTCAGCAGATTCAGCTGGGAAAGCAAAAGATGCCCTCAATGGCCAACCTTTTCAAGGGAAAGCCCTTGTTATTGATTGGGCGCGCACAGAACAGCGCGACCGTCCAATGGGTGAGCGCAGAGAGCGCCCAATGGGTGGTGGCGGCGGAGAGTTCCGACCACGACGTGAGTGGGGCGGTGGCGGCGGAGATCGAGGCGAAAGACGCGATTTTCGCGGTGATCGCGGAGATCGAGGCGGCGGTTTCTACAATCGTTAAGCTCACGACCTAAGAACTTTTCAAGTTCGTAAAAAAAACCACAGAGCCTTCTCTGTGGTTTTTTTTATTTATACAGGAAAAAATAACAGGATGGCAGGATGAACAGGATGAAAGATTTAGAGGGTTTCCTCTGATCGGTAACGGTAACGAATAAGCTACCCTTTGGATAAAGTGCTTTTTACTTTGGTATAACCATCAGTGTGAGTCTAGAAATAGCAATGAGTTTGCTATTTGTGTCTGTAATTTTAATTTCCCAGACCTGTGTTTTTTTTCCGAGATGAAGGGGGGTGGTAATCGCTGTGATGATTCCCGATTTTATCATGCGCAAGTGATTTATATTGAGTTCGAGTCCAACGCAAATGAACTTTTCTTGATCCACGCAGTAGTTGCCAGCTGCGCTGCCAATTGTCTCTGCAAGTGCAGCAGAAGCGCCTCCGTGTAAAATCCCAACTGGCTGTAATGTTCGAAAATCAACAGGCATTGTCGCAGTGAGCGAGTGATCGTCGATTTTCGTAAACTGAATGCCGAGATGATCGGAAAGGCTGTTTTTAGCCCGCTCGTTGAGCTCTTCTAGTGTAATGGGGGTTGTCCAAATCATATACCACCGAGGGTATCTCGTTTACGAAAAAACCTCAATCTCACGAATGTGAGACCGAGGTTTTGCGCTTTCAAAGTTTTTGCTCGAACAAAAAGACTTACATCTGAGAGAAACCAGCCCAAATTAGAACAACGCCAACAGCAAGGCGGATCCAGGCAAGTAAAGTGTAAGACATGCTTCCTTGCATATCTTTTGTCACTTTAACAACTGCATCGGGGGTAAATAGTTTCATCAGACCTTTAATAAGCAAAATCCAGCCTATGATCGTAATCAATACAGGCCAATAGGGAACCCATATGTTGTGATCAACTACGATCAAAAGTCCGGCGATTAATGAAAGCATTCCAGAAAGGGTAAGCAATGTTGGATTGGACACCAAATCATTTGTGGTTTTTTTAAACCGAGCTTGATGAACAAGCATTGCTAAACTTGCTAGAAAAAGATAGGACCCAATCACTTGGGCTAAAAATATAGAGAGGCACATGAGAATCGCTCCTGGTTAATAGAACTCTCTAAGAGTCTCTAATGTGACCTTTAACAAATAAATATTTTATTCGCAAATGTAAAATGTTTATTTTATGTTGAAAACAGGAGGTAACCGAGGCCTTGGCTTCGGGACTGGTTACCTCAACTGTACGAGCTTTAAAGAGCAGTGTTAGAAAAACCTGCCCAAATTAAGACAATACCGATTCCAAGGCGAATCCAAGAGATTAGGGTGTGTCCCATATTATTCATAAGATCTTTTGTAATTTTAGCATAAGTGGAAGGAGCGAAGAGTGCTACGAGTCCTTGGATGAAAACAATCCAGCCGACGATTGTAACCAATACCGGCCACTCAGAAATCCACACGTTATGACTTACCACAATAAGAAGGCCAAGAATTAAACAGGATGAGCCAAAAAAAGTGAACAGGAAAGGGTGTGTAACGAGGTCATTTGAAACTTTTTTGTACCATATAGGTTGAATTAACATCGCCAAACTGACTAAAAATAAGTAAGACCCAATCACTTGGGCTAAAAAAATAGAGAGAGGCATGATAAGAGCTCCTGGTTTTTGTAAATGTCTATCTTTCTTTTATCAAAATATTATTTTATTTGCATTTATAATTTTATTTTACTCTTATAGCTCTAGTTTTTCGTAATTTAAGTCATTTATAATTTAGTTTATTAAAGACGTAAGAGTTACTCTTTGTTATAATCCCGGCCATGATATGTCTGGCACTTTGTTTTTTAAACTCTTTTTTTCTTGCGATCCCCGATTCTGATGGTTGGGTACCAATTGAACAACCTGTGGCTGTGGAAGATGAGATAGAAGAAGAAGGGGGGAGAGGGGTGCTTTTTTCCCTTTCGATAGGGGAAGGGCGTTTTTGGGTTCGTTTCCCATCAGAGCCTTCTTACATATACACCAAAGATGGAGTGGAGGTAATCGCTAGCTCTGATGTAGCGATCTTTCAATTACACGTTATGTCTCATGGGGGGGCTGATCTTGCGAGCCTATTTGCAATAGAAAAAAATGCACTGATTGGCGTAGATATCCTTGAAGAAAAATTAGACTTGGAACGGGGGCAGTTTCACATTGCATATCTTTTTGAGGGGCAGTGGCATGCAAAAGATTATGTCAGTACCTCGCACGCTCTTTATGTATTTCATACGTGTAGTTCATCGCAGCCCCAAGATTTGCAACACGAAGCATTTGTCTCTTCGCTCCAAAAATTTAAGCAGAAATAAGGGCTTAAAGAGGTCAATTTCTAGAGAATTCCTCACGGAAAAATCGCTTAAATTTTAAAAAAGTTTGCAGAAAAATCGGCACCTATCGTATTGTTTCCTTATTCTTTGCAAGTAAAAGCGGAGAAATAGAGCAGCGAGACTGCTTCAGATCTTTTGACAGTGGGAGAAGAAGAGAGAAAAAGAACTGATTTGTGCGGGTTTAGCCTTAGCTAGACCTGCTAACGTCAAGAAGTAATATATTTTTAATGAGAATTTGATCTTGGTTCAGATCGAATGCTGACGGCGTGGATGAGGCATGCGAGTCGAACGATATAGGGGCAACTCTATATAGTGGCGCAAGGGTTAGTAAGACATGGATAATCTATCTTTTACGCAGGGATAACGGCTGGAAACGGCCGCTAATACCAGATGAGGTGTTCAGGGGCATCCTTGAATATCAAAGTGGGGGACCGTAAGGCCTCGCAGTAGAAGGAGAGTCCATGAGATATCAGCTAGTTGGTGAGGTAAAGGCTCACCAAGGCTAAGACGTCTAGGCGGATTGAGAGATTGACCGCCAACACTGGGACTGAGACACTGCCCAGACTCCTACGGGAGGCTGCAGTCGAGAATCTTTCGCAATGGGCGCAAGCCTGACGAAGCGACGCCGTGTG
>DATECD010000131.1:0-4909 GCA_035287065.1 Chlamydiales bacterium
TGTTGAAAGTCCTGCATCTTTAATTGCTTTGCGGCAAGGCTCAACTGTCCGTTCGATCAGCTGATGGCAGAGCTCTTCTAATTTAGCTCGTGTGAGCGTGATAGAGAGGTGCTTAGGACCAGACGCATCCATTGTGATGAAGGGTTGGTTGATCTCTGTGCTGAGCGTGCCAGAGAGTTCGATCTTTGCCTTCTCAGCTGCATCGCGGAGACGTTGCAGAGCCATTTTATCTTTAGAAAGATCGATCCCATGCTCTTTTTTAAATTCATCTAAGAGCCAAATGAGGATCGTATTGTCGAAATCATCGCCACCGAGGCGGGTATCTCCGTTTGTTGCAAGAACTTCGAAGACTCCATCGCCAATTTCCAAGATGGAGATATCAAACGTTCCACCACCCAAATCGTAGACAGCGATTTTTTTGTCTGTATGGACTTTATCAAGACCATAAGCAAGGGCTGCAGCTGTTGGCTCTGGAATGATCCTTTTTACATCGAGTCCCGCAATCTTGCCCGCATCTTTTGTCGACTGACGTTGAGAGTCGTTGAAGTAGGCAGGAACTGTGATGACAGCTTCTGTGACCTTTTCACCGAGATAGGCTTCTGCAGTCTCTTTCATTTTGATCAAAATGTGAGCGGCAGCTTCTTCTGGGGAGACGAGTTTCCCTTCTACTTCAAAAGCGACATCGCCGTTGCTATTTTTTGTCACTTTGTAAGGGACAGTTTGGCTCTCTTTTTGCACTTCGTTGTATTTGCGTCCAATAAAGCGCTTTGTTGAAAAGAGCGTTTTTTCGGGGTTGGTAACCGCTTGTCTTTTTGCGGGAATTCCCACCAATCTCTCTCCCCCTTTATAGGAGATCACAGAAGGAGTTGTTCTTGCCCCTTCTGCGTTTGCGATGACGATTGTAGATCCACCTTCCATCACTGCAACGCAAGAGTTGGTTGTGCCGAGGTCAATACCGATAATTTTGTTCTTTTTTGGTGCCATAATCTATTTTCCTTTTATGAATGATTTGCCTCGATGCCATCTTCCTCTAAGGAGGGTGACTTCTGAGGGTGTTTGGCTACTTTTACGCGTGCAGGACGCACTGTCCTTGCGCCGCTTTTGTAGCCTTTGCTAAATTCGTGGAGAATCATCCCATCTGGGTGATCTTCCGTTTCTACTGTTTCAACCGCCTCATGATAGAGGGGATCGAAGAGATTGCCCTCTGAGTGGAAAGAGACAACCCCGTGATTGTGCAATGTTTCTTTGAATTGAGAGAGGATCATTTCAAAGCCAAGCGCCCAGACTTTTACCTCTCCTCCTGCATTTTCTGCAAAGCGGAGAGCGTTTTCCAGATTGTCGATAGCGGGAAGGAACTCTCCAATTGCGTTTTCAACGCCAAATCGGGTCGTCTCCTGTCTCTCTTTCTGCATTCGCTTTCTCATATTTTCCATTTCAGCAAGCGTCCGAAGGTATTTATCCTTCCAGTTCTCTTGCCCCTCTTCAGATTCTGAAGAGATCACTTCTTCATATTCACTCATTTAAATGTCCTTGATTTTCTAATAAGATAGAGGAATTTGAGATCTCTTGTGTCGCTTTTGACGCAGTGCGAAAAGAGATCTTATATTTGTAGATACTTTGCGTAAGTGCTTCACTTAAGTATTCGCTGAAAGCTCTTGCTAGCCCAAAGAGATTGCGGTAGGGAATGCGCGTAGGGCCAAGGAGAGCAATTGCGCCTACTTGCATCTGATTGATCCGGTAGGGGATGGCTAAAATTGCGCAGTGGGCGGCTTTAGAGGTGAGTTGAGAGAGCTCTTCTCCAAACCAAAGCATCATCTCATTTTTGTTGCAGCATTGCTTTAAAATTTTTCGCATCTCCGCATCGTCTTCAAAAAGGGAAAGGCTGCTTGCAAGAAGGGTCGCTTCGCTAAATTCCGGGTAGGCAAGCAATTTGGAAAGACCTGTTCCGAAAAGATCTTCATTGGGAAAGTTTGCGTAACTAACAAGGTGGCGCACCATCACTTCATTGTAGATCCGGGTTGCCATCTTCACTTGCGCCTCACTTTCAAAAAGGGGTTTTTCCCCTTTGCTCATCCGGAACCGGAAGTACTGTTCGCAATTTTCTAAAAAGTGCGAGTCAATTGTCCTTTCTACGTAAAGCGATTCTGTGCGGATAACCCCAAAGTCTGTAATGACAATGGCAAGGAGCTGCTCAGCGTCGAGGCGAACAAGGCGCACGTCTTGGATGAAATCTTGATCAAATCTTGGAGAGGAGATGAAGACGGCACACTTACTTAAATCGCTCAGTAGCGACGCTGCCTCATGGATGATCCCCGTCACTTTTTTCCCTTTTTTGGCAAAAAGCGATGCGATTGCCTCTTCTTGTGAGGCATCGAGGACCCCTTCTGTCCAGTAGGTGTCGGCATAGAGGCGGAGCGCTTTTTCCGTTGGGGTTCTCCCTCCAGAGATGTGGTGCTGTTTTAAGTACCCCTCTTGCTCCATCTTGCTGAAATAGTTGCGGATAGTGGCAGAACTTAGCGACTCAAAACCATGTTCTTGGAGGGTGCTCGACCCGATCGGTTTCCCCGTTTTCAGGTACAACTCCACAAACCCCAGCAAGACGGCCTGCTCTCGGTCGCTTTTGATCCATTTTTTATGAGGTAAAGCCTTAAGCTTACTACTTTTCATAGAACTTAAGACCGATTATAGCAAATGACTTAAATATTTAGCAATCCCTCGACTAGATTGCTTAATTTTGTTTATAAGTCGTTTGCTGCAAGTTCTTTAGATTCTTCTATATATACCGCTCGTGATTCAAGAATCGGTTCTGACCGCGTCGGGCAGCCATTGAATTTGAAGCTGCCTGCATCGCCAAGGTGTTTAACCTTGGAGGCGTAGGCAACGACTCCGTCTGCTTCAAATTCAAGGCGCCTCCTTGTCATTTTCTAAGGTTCTTGAACCACTCTCGGTATAACGAACGCGGTAGCTGAGAGCACCTCGGCGTTCGCCATCAAGATCATAAATAAGGCCGGAGGGATAGATATAAGCCTCATTTAGTTGTTCGTGCTCTTCAAGTGAAAATTCCAAGTTTTCGATTGTCCTATCTGTAGGATTAGGTGTTTCGAGACGATGCATGGTCATCTCTTTCCTGAGGTCTCCCACATCAATATCACGGATATAGACTCCTGAGACAGAGGCTTGTGTGATTCTTTGAAGAAAGACAAGCCACTGGTTTCGTTCAGCGGTATAATAAAATATACTCCTTGTTGGTGCTGACACAGGATGCAGAAGATGCGCTGTGTTGGCCATTGGCCAGCTAGGCATTGTGAACATGTCACCAGCAATTTTCACAATGGCAATATCTATATTGGGTAATTCTCCTCTTTCCATTTTTCCTGTGAGATATGTAGACAAATGTCTTGCTGCAGAATCGAGCCCTTCTGAAGAGATATCATTCAAATAGAAAATAATTTTTTGACATACGGCTTGCGATCTCACCGCTTCATTGATCACATAGCCAACTGAGTTATTTAAAACAGTGTACCTGGCAGGGGAGGTAGTTGCGAGCCAACGACATGACCAATCACTGCGCACGTGCTCTGGACCGTAATTAGCTGCCCCCAATTCGATGTGTTTAAATGTATTGAGCTCTTCTCTTGCGCTGTTATTATACTCCGCGGCGCTTCCATAAATTGTCATACAACTGCTCATAAAAATCTCTAATTTAATAATTGTTTCGGCAATTATACAAAATTATACTTAAAATATGGTAAAAATAAAATTTTAGGTAGGTGAAACTCAGAATTTTTCAATTTGAAAAAATAAAAATTTGTTCTAGTATGACGGCCTTCAAAATCTCATGGAAGAGTGGAATCGTGCTGCAAATAATAAAAAGCTACACAAAATTCCCCCGCTTGATTAAACAGGGGTCTATGGAGACCAAAGGACTTAAGATAGTGGCGTGTAAGGCGTTACCTAATTATCATATCTGGATTCGTTTTGATGATGGTCTTGAGGGCGAAGTGGATCTCAATCACCTCGTAGGAAAAGGGATTTTTGAAGCCTGGAATTCGATTGACTTCTTCAATGATGTTCAGATAGACCCCAGAAGTGATACAGTTGCTTGGGGAGATGATATCGATCTCGATGCTTATGTTCCAAGACAAAAAATCGAAGCTAAGAAAAAGCCCAATTGTTAATTGAAAAAACGCCCCCCAAAAAAGTGATTATTTATGACAGATTTGCCTAAATGTCCTCAATGCGGTTCTGAGCACACATACGAAGATGGAGCTTTGTATATTTGTCCGGAATGTGGCCATGAATGGGCGATTCACGTCGAGAAGGAAGGTGAGGTAGCGCAATCTGTTGTGAAGGATGCGTATGGGAACATCCTCCAGGATGGCGATAGTGTGACAATCATCAAAGATATAAAGGTCAAAGGAGCGTCGTCAGCTTTAAAGATCGGTGTAAAGGTAAAAAACATTCGCCTTGTAGATGAGGTAAATGGCCACAATATCGAAGCAAAGGTTCCTGGATTCGGTACGATGATGCTCAAATCTGAGATCGTTAAGAAAAGTAACTAACTATCCAAATCGCTCATTTTTAATGTTGGGAGGAGATCGATGATGTTGGGTGTCCAGCTAAGCCCTTTGCCATAGACAAGGCGAGAGGCGATGTAGCACCCGATGATTGCTTTTTGGTGGAGGTCTGGGATTTTGAGGAGTGTGTTGAGAAAGCGGTTTTGCAGGATGGGCGGGGCGTAGTGGATGAGACACTGAATGAGTAGGTCATTGGGGTCGTGGGGAAGATTCTGATTTTTTAAATGATCGAGAATCTGATACTTGAAGGTGTTGATTTTTTCTGACGTCTCTTCAGAAAGATCAGTGAGGAAAGCCCCCGTTTTGCGGTGTGTCTCTAAAAGGAGGCGGGC
>DATECD010000132.1:0-4478 GCA_035287065.1 Chlamydiales bacterium
CACGTATGAATCCTGTTAATTTCTGCAAAAGCGCGTGCGCGCATCTCGTTGTCAGCAATCATACTGGCAGCGATCCCACTGACAGCGATCCGCGCTCCCGTAGTATCTCCATCATCCCTTATAGCGGCACAAATTTCCATCAAAGCACGATCTTTTGAACCCCCATCAGGAACCATTCTAATCACTTGAAGAGCTCCATTGATATCACCATTCCCTGCCAAAAGAGCAGCTATATCTGCTAACGCACCTTCGCGCGCGAACCTCGGCTCACCAAATCTATGTATGCGCACATCATTAGGAATCATTACCACAACAACAACGGCTTTAATAAGATTACCCGCTCGTGCTAGGTCAAGAGAACGATCCCAAAGCTTACCAAAAATAACTCCAAGAGCCCATCCTCTTTCAGAACCGGCCGGAACCCCTAAAGCCCGCACATTTTCAGTAATGTCTGGAATAGAATTCGCTTTATCTATCTCGCTTCTAAATGCAAACAAATCAAAAATATAATCAAAAAACACACGCGTCCACGGGTCTTCTGCTAAAGCAATTGTCGCATTTAAATTCGGCTGAATTGTTTTCAGCACCGCAATTAACTGCTCTCGAAAAAAAGACATATGATTTTTCAATAATAACAAGCATCCAAATTCATGGACTGTGCAGTCTTGCAAAATTGTTCTAAGAATGTCTATTTGTTGAGGAAATACTTCTGGACTTATCAACTCGATCGCTTCGATCGCTTGCTGAATACACTTTCTCACAAGAACTGGCTCATTAAAATTAGCAGCTGTGATTACGCTTGCCCGCATCGATCGACTCACGCACGCTGCATTTTGCAAATCAGGAAAAGTCAAATAAGAAAAAATGGATATAGAAAGTTCTGGGATTTCTATTACTCTATCAAGTGAAATGGGCTCTGCCACCCTTAACTCACCTAAACTTTCCCCAGCTAATCTACTCACTTCTATCGACACAAAAACCTCATTAATAATGCTAATTATTATAAAAAAAACAAATATTAACATCTACTAAAGAATAGTATATTACAAACGTAATATTACAAATTAAATAAAAAAATAACTAACTAGCGTAATATGCGTCGCAAAAAAAACAAACACAAGCCGCTAATTATAAAATAATTAACTCAGCTTTGTACAAAGCCTAGTTAAGAGAACTATGAAAAATATTTTGAAAAAGAAGGAGGGCGTTTTGCCCTCCTTCTCGCGAGCTTACTTCTTTGTTTTGTCACCGCAAGGGCATCCGCAACCGCAAGCGAAAAATTCAGAAGTTGAGCCCTTTTTTCTAACAGCTCCTAATTCTTTACTCTCAGCCGCATAGGCAAAACTTACAGCAAGCACAGCAAGAGAAGCAAAAATCACCAGTTTCATAACTCACTCCTTTTTAGGATTTAAATGCGATACTTTTCAGAGTATCAAAAATGAGAAAAAAGGAGCAAAGCAAAACCAACCTTACCCGCTTATTTTCAGTTAATTTTACTTTTATTGTTAATTTTATATAATAAAGATAAGCGAGAGGGTTGTTTTATATGAAAAAGAAAGCAAAAACAGCAAAACCTAAAAAACAAACAAAAAAAAACCAGACAGTTGCTCGCGATCGAGAACAGGTAACGGCCAACTCCAAAGCGCAATGGCATGCTTATAGGGACTTAAGAGCTGCGACGGACAAGGCATGGACCAAGTTACGGGCCGATATTAAGAGAAAAGCGCCTATGGAGACATTGATCAAAGACCGCAATGCGCTGAATCTCCTTTTAGGAGAATGCAATTACATGACTCGCGAATATATAAGCATGGAAGAGCAAGCAAAAAAATAGCGATATTGGCTATTCTCTTAAAGGATGGATTCTTTACATGCCGAAGGTCAAACGTATCGCGATTTTACTTTAACTCGCTACCTCCCTCTTCAGGAGTTGCACTGTACCTGGATCGAGCTTGCCCATAAAACGGGAGCGCGAGTTTTCCATGTCGCAAATGATGACGCAGAAAATTTCTTCTGCCTCTCTTTTCAAACTCTTCCCACAAGCTCAAATGGCGTTGCCCATATTTTGGAGCATACTGTTCTTTGCGGATCGAAAAAATATCCTGTGAAAGACCCCTTTTTCTCCATGAGTAGAAGGAGCTTAAATACGTTTATGAACGCCTTCACAGGGCAAGATTTCACCTGTTATCCCGCAAGTTCGCAAGTGGAAAAAGACTTCTATAACCTCCTCGGCGTCTATCTCGATGCAGTTTTTCATCCAACACTCACTCAGTTTAGCTTTCTGCAAGAAGGGCATCGACTAGCGCTTACCGATGTAAATGATCTCAATAGCCCCTTGCAATTTCAAGGGATTGTCTACAATGAAATGAAAGGAGCTCTCTCATCTGCTGATAGTAGGCTTTGGAAAAAACTTTTTGCTTCAATTTTCCCAGATCTTCCTTACGCCTTTGATACAGGAGGAGATCCGAAAGAGATTCCCAACCTCACTCACGAAGAGTTACTCGCCTTCCATCAAGATTTCTATCACCCCTCTCGTTGCATCTTTTTCTTCTATGGAAACCTCCCCCTTGCTAAACACCTCGATTTTCTAACAGATACCGTTTTAAAAGGGGCAAAAAAGCTCCCTCCCCTTCCTCCTCTTCGCAAGCAATCCCGCTTTACTGCGCTGCAAAAAATCACAAATCACTATCCCATTGCATCTTCTGAAAGCTTAGAGAAAAAAGGGATCATCGCATTTGGCTATCTTACGGCATCCATTGCTGATCAAGAGGAGCTTTTTGCGTTAAGTCTTCTCGATAGCCTTCTTTTAGAACACGACGCCTCCCCTCTTTGTAAGGCCCTTCTCAAATCGAATCTAACAACACAAGTATCCTCTCTTCTCGATCCTCAACTTAGCGAAGCGCCTTGGGCAATCATCTGTAGAGGCTGCGAGGCAGAAGATGCAGACAAGATCAAAGCGCTCATCGATAACACATTACAAGAACTCTTAGAGCGCCCTTTCACTCAAGAAGAAATTGATGCCTGTCTCCATCAGTTTGAATTTGAACGAAGCGAGATCAGCGGCGATGATGGACCTTTTGGCTTAACTCTTTTTTTCCGAGCTGGGCTACTTGCTCATCATGGAATTGATCCAACGCTTGGTCTTTGCATTCACAGCCTCTTTGATCATCTTAAGGAAAAATCAAAACACCCCCACTTTTTCCCCTCTTTAATTCGCAAATACCTCCTCGACAATCCCCATCAAGTCCAACTTGTTTTAAAACCAGATCTTAAACTTGAAGCAAAGGAGGCGGATGAGGAAAAAGAACGCCTTGCAGAGATTCGCTCCTCTTTACAAGAAAATGATCTTCAAAAAATCGTCGAAGAGTCTAAAGAATTAACCATTTATCAAGAAAAGGCAGAAAATCAAGACCTAAGCTGCTTACCAAAACTGACTCTTGCCGATATCCCCCTCCATGTTGACGATTTTCTTTTAGAGACAAAATCATTTAAAAATCTCAACCTCTTTCATCATAGCTGCTTTACCAACCAAATCCTCTACGCAGATCTACTCTTCGATCTTCCCCATATCGAAGTTTCCGATCTTCCATATCTCTCCCTTTTTTCTCGCCTTCTTCCCGAAGTTGGCTCTGGGGGGAGAAGCTATGAAGAAAACCTTGCAAAAATCCAAGCCCATACAGGGGGAATTAGCGCCTCTTTATCCCTCCATATCTCTTGCCAAGATCCAAATATCTGCACGCCCACTTTCGGCCTTAAGGGGAAATGCTTAGAGAGAAACCGCAAGGAGCTTTTCCAACTTTTTGGAGATCTGATCGCAACCCCCAATTTCCAAGATAAAGAACGCATTCAGGAGCTTATCTCCCAACATATCACTTCTTTAGAGCACCGCCTCACTAAAAATGGGTTGAGCTATGCCTCACAGCTTTGCTTTGCCTCTTTCTCAATTCCTTCCTATCTCTTTGAGAAGTGGCATGGCCTTTCTTACTATCAAACGATTTTACAAGAGGGAAAAAAGATCGATCTTCTCATCGAGAAGCTCCAATCTTTGCAGCAAAAAATTCTCAAAGCGCCTTCTTTTGATCTCATCCTCTCTTCTGATGAAGCGCAGTGGGAAAATCTTCAAAAAGATGAAACACTTTCTCTTCTCAACAATCTTATCCCCACGTCCCCAATAGAAAAACCTTGGCAAGGCACCTATTGCCTCCCTAAAATTCAATCCCAAGCTCGCGCCATTGCAACTCCTGTTGCATCTCAAGTTTTCGGGACCAAAACAGTTTCCTATCAAGACCCCGCTGCCCCCTACCTTCTCCTTGCTACAGAACTTCTCCAGAACTGCACCCTCCATACTGAAATCCGCGAAAAAGGGGGAGCTTACGGGGGTGGAGCAAACTTCTCTCCAGCAACAGGCAATTTTTATCTCCACTCTTACCGCGATCCCCATCTCGTCAAAACCTGGAAAGCCTTCCAAAAAGGGTTAG
>DATECD010000133.1:0-3171 GCA_035287065.1 Chlamydiales bacterium
ACTTCTAAGCGCGTTGCGATGCCAAATGTCGATCCTTTTTCCACCTGCTTACAAGCTGCTGCAACAACCAAAGGGTCTGCGTGACCTAAAATGAGCGCGCCCCAACTCATGCAGCAATCAAGATATACATTGCCATCGACATCCCAAACTCTAGCTCCCTTTCCCCGCTCTACAATCAATGGCGTTGAAAGAAGCCCTTTTGCAGCGCGAACAGGAGAATTAACGCCCCCGGGGATCACGGCACACCCTCGCTGATAAATTAAAGAGGAAGTTTCACGAAAGCGATTTTCTTTTTGCTCAAACATCTAAAAATTTTTTTATCCTGACCATCCTACCATCCTGTTATTTTTTTATCATTCCCTCGGCGAAGAGGAACAGAAGAATTGTCCTAATTTCTTCCGCCTTGTACTCTCAACATCATGTATCGATGGGCCTTTCTCTTTTTGCCGCTTGCCCTTTTTTCGCTCTCTTATGAAGTCCATATTGAGGGGGTGCCGCGCGGCTCTCTTTTTCACTCTTTGCAAGATGCCTCTCAGCTCATCTCCCTTCAAGATCGCCCCCCCGCATCTATTTACGGTTTGCGCTATCGCATGCAAGCTGATGTGCAGGAGCTTCTCAAAGTGTTGCGCGCCTATTCTTACTACGATGCAGATATTCAGATGGAGCTCAGTGCAGAAAAAGAGCCCTATCAAGTCTATATCCTCATCACTTTAGGCTCCCCTTTTCTCCTCTCTTCATATGAAGTCTACCACGGCGACTGCAAAGACCTTGCGAAAATTGCTGGATGTACATCCTTTTCGCCAAAAGCTGTGGGATTAACTTTAGAAAAACCTGCATTAGCCGTTGATCTTGTCAATGCAGAACTGAACGCTCTTGCTCTTCTTTCCCGTTGTGGCTATCCCCTTGCAATTGTCGAAAAAAGACGCGTAGAAGTTGATTTGCAGAAAAAAAATGTCGATGCCGCCTCTTGCGTGCAAGAGGGCCCTCTTTCTCACTTTGGACCTGCAATTTTTTTTGGGCTAGACAACACAAGCCCTCGCTTCATCGAATCCAAACTCGGATGGAAAGAGGGGGACCTCTACAACTCTTCCCTTGTCCAAGAGACACAAGAAAGACTTCTGAAATCTGAACTTTTCTCTTCCGTTTACATTAGCCACGGCGATACGCTCGATGAAAGAGGGGAACTTCCCATGAAGTTTCGCTTTTCTGAGGCAAGACACCAAAAAATCTCTGTTGGTGCCTCCTATGGAACTGTCGATGGGCCAGGCTTTACAGCCGCTTGGACCCACCGAAATATTGGAGGGATGGGAGATATTCTCAGCGGTAAAGGGGAAGTCTCCTTTCGACTCATCACAGGAGGTCTTTACTACACGCGCCCCGATTTCCCTTTCTTCAACCAAACATACCGCATCTTCGGGGAGGCCTATCATGAAAATATCCGCGCCTACAATTCATTTGTCTATCGCGGAGCAAATTTTCTCGATTGGAAAATCAATGAGGAGAGTTTCCTCTCAGCCGGCATGAAAGTAGAGCACGTCAAAATCTCGCAAGCTGCAGTCAATGGCACATACCTTCTTTTAGGAGTCCCCTTTTTTATCCGCTACAATGATGCCAATAGTGTTCTCGATGCAACAAAAGGATTTTCTGCCTTTTATTCTATGACGCCTTACCAATCCCTTTTTCATGCAAACCAACACTTTGTCAAACAAAGGCTCACTGGCAATTTCTACATCCCCCTTCACCCCTCGCATAAAGCCGTTCTTGCGCTTAGATTACAACTCGGCTCTATTGCGGGGAGCTCTTCAGCTGGCATTCCCATCGATAAAAGATTTCTCGGCGGCTCTATCGATGAACTGCGCGGCTATCGATATAAAACAGTGAGCCCTTTACGAAATAGAAAACCGATTGGCGGGCGCTCTGCAGTGTATGCAACTGCCGAATGGAGACTTAAAGTCACGCAAACAATCGGCCTTGTCCCTTTTGCAGATTTTGGAACAGTGACCTCCACACAGCTTCCCGACTTTACTGCAAAATGGTTCAAATCGGTCGGAATTGGCGTTCGCTACTTTACCTTTTTTGGCCCTTTGCGCTTTGATGTCGGCTTCCCCTTAAATCGAAGAAGGGGGATCGATCCCAACTTCCAAATCTATGCAACCGTAGGACAGACATTCTGATGAAAAAATGGCTCTCCCTTCTCCTCCTTTTTCTTGCTCTCATCGCAATGGGGGCTGCCTTTTTGCAAAGTGGATTTCTCCATCGCATCAGTTTAGAAACACTATCGCAATCTGCTGAAAAAAGCGGATGGAAAGTGAAGGTAGAAAAAAGTCGCGGGATTCTCCCTCTTTTTTTTACGTGGGAAAATGTGACCCTTTCTGGACATGGAGTTCACATTCAGATCGACCAAATAGAAGGGGAGATTGCGCCCCTTGGTCTTTTCAAAGGCCCCCTTCGCTTAACTAAACTCCAAGTAGGAAAAGCAAATATCACTTTAGAATCCTCTTCACTCCAAGAAGAACAACCGCAAAAAACTCCCCTCTTTTTCCCCTTCGATTTACGAAATGTTCACATCCAAAAGATCTGCATGGAAGAGAAGTGTTTAGACAACATAAAAGGCTCTTTTCAGTGGACTCAAGACAAAATCAAAACGAAAGCGAGCTTTTTTTGGAGAGGAGAAAAATTTGCGTGGGATGGTTATTTAAAAAGAGAAAAAGAAGGGCGCCTTTGGGTCGACTCCCCTTTCGGGAAAAATACTTTCGAGATCACCCCTTCCAAAGAGGGGCTAAATGTTCAAGGAGATGGCGTGACTCTTACCCTTTTCCTTCCCCGATTTTCTTTACATGCAGCATCTTTTCAAGTGGAAGGAACGTTTGATCTACAAACGGGAATTTCGGCCGATTTTGCAATCGGCAATTTCCAAGAATTCAAAACTGATCTCTATGGAAGCGCTCACGGAAAGATCAAAGGGAACTGGAATGATATGGAACTCCAAGGAGAAGGGACTAATCTCTATTGGGGACCTTTTTCTTGTAAAACTCTCCTTTTTTCTTTCGACCCAAAAAAATCAATCGATTTTCAAGCCATCTCTTTCTCTTGGAAAAAACTTCATCTCACTCACGCCTCTTTTCTCGCTCTCAAAGAGGAAACTGATTGGGAATTTCTCACTGAAGGAGA
>DATECD010000134.1:0-14245 GCA_035287065.1 Chlamydiales bacterium
CACTTTATCATTCCCGCCCGCACTGGTCGAACGGGGTTCAATCACATGGGCGTAGGCCAATTTACGTTTGCTCATTTGACCCAATGCGTAAGTGAATAATTCAACAGGATTGCTGTCACTCATATCATTGAATGTTCCGTATGGTGAGAAACGCACACCGACACGCCCCGCGCCCCAGACAGAGACGACAGCATCCACAACCTCGTTCAATAAACGGCAACGGTTTTCGATGCTTCCGCCATATTCATCGTCACGCTTGTTTGACCCGTCTTGTAAGAATTGATCGAGCAAATATCCATTCGCGCTATGCACTTCGACGCCGTCAAACCCTGCGGCCTTTGCATTTTCGGCGGCCTTTTTATAGTCACCAATAATCGCCTTGATTTCAGGGATCGTCAGGGCGTGAGGAGTTTCATAAGGCGCCATTTTCCATGATGCCGTTAAAACTTCGCCCGTCGGAGCAATCGCAGATGGTGCAACAGGCAAACCGCCATTGGGCTGTAATGATGAATGGGATATACGACCCACATGCCACAATTGTAAAAATATTTTGCCACCCGCCGCATGAACGGCATCGGTCACTTTTTTCCACCCTGCGACCTGTTCATCAGAATAAATTCCGGGAGTTGCCGGATACCCCTGACCTTGCTGAGAGATTTGAGTGGCTTCAGTAATAATCAGCCCCGCACTGGCGCGTTGGGCGTAATATTCGGCGTTTAATTCATACGGAACATTACCAGGCTGGCGGCTGCGCATTCTGGTCAGCGGCGCCATAAAGACGCGATTTTTAACGGTTATATCGCCAATTTTCAAAGGATCGAATAATTGAGTCATTTTTCCTGCTTTTCTGATAGAAATTAAATCTGTCTGATGATTATAGTCCAGAAATAAGAAAAACAAAGAGGTAGCATTTTCCTTTTTCTGAATTAAAATACCTCCATTGGACACATTCCGATTAAACAAAGGCAATTTTTTATATGTCACGCATCTTGGTCACTGGCGCCGCCGGATTTATCGGCTTTTACTTATGCGAAAAACTCCTTCAACAGGGGCATGAGGTTTATGGTATTGATAACCTCAACGATTATTATGACGTGAATTTGAAAAATGAACGCCTTGCGCGCCTCACCCAACATCCGAATTTTCAATTCGAAAAAATCTCGTTAGAACAACAAGACGCATTGAATAGTATCTTTGATAAATTTCAACCGGACTGCGTGGTGAATTTGGCGGCACAGGCTGGCGTGCGGTATTCCATTGAAAATCCATCCGCCTATATCAACAGTAATCTGGTCGGCTTTGGAAATATTCTGGAATCTTGCCGTCACCATAAAATCGGCCATTTGATTTTCGCGTCGTCTAGTTCCGTCTATGGCGCGAATGAATCGACTCCGTTCAAGACATCCGACAATGTTGATCATCCTGTGAGCCTTTACGCCGCCACCAAAAAAGCCAATGAGTTGATGGCGCATAGTTACGCCAACCTCTTTAACCTCCCCTGCACCGGCCTCCGCTTCTTTACCGTCTATGGCCCATGGGGACGGCCTGATATGGCGTATTTCTCGTTTACCAAAGCGATTATTGAGGGCACACCTATTCCCGTCTTTAATAACGGCGACATGCAACGCGACTTCACCTATATCGATGACATTGTCCAAGGGACAATGGCTGCAATTGATCTTGGAGCTGCATGTAAAATCTTTAATCTCGGCAACAATCGCCCCATAGATCTTCTCTATCTCATTGAACAAATTGAAACATCTCTTGGAAAACAGGCGATCAAAGAACTTCTCCCCATGCAACTTGGAGAAGTCATCGAAACCTGTGCAGATATCGAAACAAGTCGAACCGAACTCAACTTTACCCCCACCGTCACAATCGAAGATGGCATCCACCGCTTCGTCAACTGGTACCTCACCTACAAAAAAAGAGATGATCGATCAATCGATTAAAATAACTAAAAATCAATCGACAGATCGATCGATTTTACTAAAAAATTAATATTTAATGCGTTAAGAAACGGCAAAAACAAGCTCAGTATCAGTACCGCACGGAATTTTGTATGGTTCATCCGAGGAATCAGATTGAATATCCGGCTTTCATCAGTTCAATCGGTTTCCGATCGATGACATAGGCGCCATGCTGCTCAATTAATTTTGCAACAAGTGCAGTCCATCCCGTTTGATTACTCGCTCCAATGCCAGCTCCATTATCTCCATGAAAATATTCATGAAAATAGATGTAATTTTGAAAACGGGGATCCGTTTGAAACTTCTCAATCCCCCCGTAGACAGGGCGGCGCCCTTGTTCATCTTTCAAAAAGATCTTGATCAAGCGGGAGGTAAGATCCGATGCAATATCCCAGAGATTTGCCATCTTTCCAGATCCTGTTGGAAACTCCACTTTGAAATCATCTCCAAGGAAAAAATGGTATTTCTGCAATGACTCAATGAGGAGAAAATTGAGAGGGAACCAAATAGGTCCGCGCCAGTTTGAATTGCCTCCAAAAAGGGGGATGGTTGATTCTGCAGGTTCATAGTCCAATTGGAAAGACCGCCCATCAACTTGTAAAACATAAGGACAATTGGCGTAACGACGAGAGACAGAGCGAATGCCAAAGGGGCTTAAAAACTGCTCTTCATCGAGAAGTTTTTTCAGCATGACCTTCAATTTTTCAGGGTCAGCTAAAGAGAGGAGAAGATTCCCGTCGGTGTGCAACCTGCTAAAATCACCAATATTTTGCAACTGATCGGGACGATTTTTCACATACCAATCAAATCTTTTTCGATAATCGGGAAATGACCCTTGCGCAATGTGACTTGTTGCTACGGCAAAAAGTGGGATAAAACCAACAAGAGTATCTGTCTGTAAATTGATCAGCCGCCCATCTGATAAATGGAGATGACTTGAGTAATGCCCAGCCTCACTATCCCATAATCCTTTATACTTCCCTTCCACTTTATTGATCGCAGCTGCAATCCCCACAAAATGTTCAAAAAATTTTGTCGCCATGTCCTCATAGACAGGGTTTTCTGATCCAAGCTCTAAAGCAATCTCTAATAGATTCAGGCAATACATCGCCATCCAACCTGTACCGTCAGGTTGCTCTAAAACCGCCCCCGGCGGCATCCCTTTTGAGCGATCGAACACCCCAATGTTATCAAGACCGAGAAAGCCCCCTTCAAAAATGTTGCGTCCCCCTGCATCTTTGCGGTTGACCCACCAGGTAAAATTAAGGAGAAGTTTTTGAAAGATCTGCTCTAAAAATTTCCGATCGGCCCGCCCATATTTTTTTCTTTCGATCTGGAAAATGCGCAGCGCTGCCCAAGCATGTACTGGTGGATTTACATCGCTAAACTCCCATTCATATGCGGGAAGTTGTCCATTGGGATGCATGTACCATTCACGAGTCAAAAGGAGAAGCTGTTTCTTAGCAAAATCGGGATCGATGAGAGCAAAAACAACTGTATGAAATGCCAAATCCCAAGCTGCAAACCAAGGATACTCCCATTTATCAGGCATAGAAAAAACATCGAGGCCATCCACATGGCGCCAATCGGAGTTGCGCCCATTTTTTCTCTCATCAGGAGGCGGAGGCTCTTTTGGGTCTCCTTTAAGCCATTTCCTCACGTTGTAGTGATAACACTGTTTATTCCAAAGTAACCCTGCAAAAGCTTGCCGCTGCACGTTTCCCATATCTTCAGGAAGCTGCTCTGAAGAAACATAACTATAAAATGCATCAGCCTCTTTTTTCCTTTGTGCAAACACCTGATCAAATGGAGCCCCAAATGGTGTAGCTAGAGCCGTAGGAGTTAACCGCAATCGAACAACACTCGATTGCTTAGCGCCCACTTGCAATACACAATGAAAAGCAGCCTTCGTCCCTTTTGCAGTAGAATTTAAAGCCCCTTTTTCTTTTTGGATCAGATATCGGTGAAAAGCATCTTTTCTACCCGTTTCATTCTCAGTAAAAAAAACCTCTCCTTTCTGATCACAGTAGAAATGAAAAGGTCCCAAATCAGCATGCATAGCAAGAACTGCATTCCCTTCTTGGGAAAGCTGTGGCTTTTGATTAGGTCCTTCCCAACTCCACGTATTTCGAAACCAAAGTGTTGGCATGAAATGGAGAGTAGCTACCTCAGGGCCACAATTTGTCACTGTAAATTGAATGAGAATATCATCTGGAGTCACCTTTGCATATTCAATGCAAATATCAAAGTAGCGATCTTCATTAAAGATGCCTGTATCGAGAAGTTCATACTCCATATCCTGTCGAGTACGTCTTCTATTCTCATTGATAAGATCCGTATAGGGAAACTCCCCTTGCGGATACTTATAAAGGGCTTTCATATAGGCGTGGCTCGGAAGATTATCGAGATAAAAACTTAGCTCTTTAACATCTTCTCCATGATTGCCCTCACTTCCTGTAAGGCCAAAAAGTCTCTCTTTTAAGATCGGATCTTTTCCATTCCAAAAACTAGGAGCAAAACAGAGAAGCTGTTTTTCATCAGAAATCCCAGAAATCCCATCTTCTCCCCAACGATAAGCGTGAGATCGCGCCTGGTCATGAGTTAAATAATCCCAAGCATTCCCATCTCGGCTATAATCTTCGCGCACCGTGCCCCACTGCCTTTCGCTTAAGTAGGGCCCCCATTTGCGCCACAACGTGGGATCTTCTAATCTCTTCTCTTCTTCCGTCATAATCCCGGACTCATATGCATCAGCCCACCATCGACAAAAAGAGTTGTTGCTGTCACATAACTCGCGTCATCTGAACTCAAAAAAGCAACCACTTTCCCAATCTCTTCAGGTTTTGCCATACGTCCCAAAGGAATCGCATTATTCAGCGTCTGCATCAACTGCGGATTTTGCATCGTCTTCAGATTAATCGGCGTTGCAACAGCGCCAGGTCCAACACCTACTACCAAAATCCCATGTTTTGCAAGTTCAAGACCAGCCGTCCTGGTCAACATGCGAACGCCCCCTTTAGAAAGACAATAGGGCGTATTGTTAGGCATCGGCCAATCCTCATGGACGGAGGTAATATTGATGATCCGCCCCCCTTTCCCCTGCTTAATCATCTGCTTAGCTGCAATCTGCGTTCCGAAAAAAGCGCTCTTGAGATTAACCGTCAGCACCTGATCATATTGCCCTTCAGTTGTATCAAGGACAGATGTACGCGTCTCAACACCTGCATTATTGACCATCACATCCACTTTACCAAACTGCTTAACCGCAGTATCAACAAGCCGCTGCAAATCGGCAATTTTACTCACATCCGCTTCAACACCAATTGCTTGATCGCCTAAAGCAGCAACTTGTTTCTCTAAATCTTCTGTCGCCTCCGGATGAGCTCGATAATCGATCACAATATTTGCACCCTGTCTTGCAAGCTCAAGGACAATGCTTGCGCCAATCCCACTATTTCCCCCCGTGACAATAGCTACCTTTCCTTTCAAATTCATGTTCACCTCTCACTCCCTCTTCTATCTGGAATGAAAATTTTCTGTACAGCAAGGAAATAGTGAACTCAAATTTCAATTGGAGAGGTGACAAAAGAAGAAAATTTTAGAGGGCCGGCAACGCCTGCATGAAAAAACCAAAGATCAAATGGCCATAATGACCAAAGTTCCAATGACTTATGGCCTAAAGGAACTTCCGCAGAGCCCCCAAGCCAGTGTCATCCCTGCCGCCGTGGATGTCGGTGCCCGTGCTGCTGAGGATGCAACCATCTGGGGAAAAGCCCCCAACACCCAATCGATAGCCTCCATTTACTGTTTCTCTACAATAAGTCTGAGTACTAGGATTATCGCTAAAACAGCGCGTTCCTGTTCGCCTTTGTTCCCAGAGGATTCCTAAAACAGCTTCATAGACTCCAGGTACTTCATAACCTTCAGGTAGCAACTGCACTTGGTTCTCAAATAGACGATGTCTGCTATTAGGAATTACGTCATGATATAAGACGCCCCAACAAAATTCTTCTCTGGCGCCTATGTCTAGAGGAATGTAATTCGGCGTCCATCTGTATCCAGGTCCTTGAGTGTTTTTATCCAATTGATCAAGGGTCCCGAAATTGAGAGGAACAGAAGGAGCATTATCCTCTAAGCTTACATGCGGGAAGATAGGGAAGACGATGTGCGTTTCTCTTCTTGTTCTACCGGGTTCAAAAGGACATGGCGCATCCAGCCATGCTTCTAGTTCTGCAGATCGGGGAGGAAGATTCTGACCGTGGATCCACATATCTCTAGTTAAAACCATTGGCCTATCTGCTTGGCGATGAAATATTGCTTCTAATTCTATGTTCCCGATTTGGCAAGCCTTAGCAGCTGCTTGTAAGCAAAGCTCTTTTCTCATTGCGGGATCTTGAGTCAAAGAGATGAGTTGCTCGTGAGCCTCGAATCGGAACGGGTCGATAGCAATGATTTCGCTATAAATAGCGATTTTATCCTCAGAGTTTCTTAACGTTTCTGCACGTGCCATAGCTTCATTTAACATTCCCAAAGAATGCGGCTGGAGCAACTCAAGAAGCAGCATAGGTGCGCTTACATCTACTGAGGTATTTTCCATCCTACTTAACGTAATAATTGCTTGGTCTACTTTACCTTCCTGAAGTTGATATTGAGTTAAGTAAAGCGTACTCAACATGGCTTTTTTCAACTCCCCTAATTGGATATAAATTTGGAAAATAGCTTCGTAATCTTCTGAAAACGCGGTATATTTGAAAGCCTCACTGTAAGCTTTAAGAGCTTCTGGAAACTTTCTTTCCTCGACATACCCCTTAGCCAATGAAATATTCTCACGAGCTAATTTTTCATTGGAGCCTTCGAAGTGATCAAGCGTGGGGACCCTCTCTTCCTGACGCAATTCCCTAACCCAATTGCAGAAACTTGACTCAGGTGCAGATACCGAAGTGATGACTCCCACGCAATAAGGACAGGTTTGGTTTTCCCCGCTCCATAGTCTCTGCGCTCTCCAGGAGTCAAGCGCGGACCTTTCAAAAATATGCCTACAATTGGTTACAACAGGGTCTTTCAACACTTCGCATGTAATGGGGCATCTGATTTCAGCCTCCCTTGGAGGGGGAATCATATCCTTTAACGTTTTAGAAATCTTTTGAATGCGTTCCATACACCAATCTACGCCTCTTGCTGGACGAGCTGAAGAGACACCTGACGCTTGAGAAATTCCACAAATAGCTGACATATATAACCTAAATATTTTTAATATTACAAGCTATTATAACACAAAAAAAACAAAATACACAAATATAAAATATTGTTTTGCAGTTTTAGCAAATAAAACTTTGCGCTACACTTTAATAAAGTCAATAAATTCTTGTATGGTTTTTGTCTTCCAAGGAAAATCTTGTTTGAGAAATAAAGCAGGCTCCGCTCTGCAGCTTGCCAAAAGAAGGTCCCGAGCAAATTCCCCTCCCAATTGCGAGAGGATACATGTAGGGATACGAAGCCAAAGTGGACGATGCAAAGCATCTGCCAAAAGTTTTGCAAAAACACGCTGACGAATCGGTTCAGGAGAAACAAGATTCCAGGCTCCTTGCACCCTTTCGTCGCTTACAGCAAGACAAAGTGCAATTGCTGCATCCTCTCTTCCAATCCAAGAGATCCACTGCTCACCCGATCCGAAAATAGCACCTACTCCCCACCGAAAAGCTTGCGTCATCGCATGCAACACCCCTCCTGATGGATCCATCACAAGTCCTAAACGCGGATGCGTTACGCGAATTCCTACTTCCTCTGCACTTGATGCTGCCATCTCCCATTGCTTACAAAGATGTCCAAGGAATGTATTCCCTGGAGGAAGAGAAGGGACTGCCCATTTTTCCCCTGTGTCCCCGTAATATCCAACAGCGCTAATGCTCACAAGTACTTTGGGGGGATGTTTGCATGTAGCCAAACTTTTAGCTAAAAGCTTTGTGGAAAGAATGCGACTTTCCACCATCGTTTTGCGCTTTTTTTCCGTCCAAAAACCAAAAACAGATTCACCCGCTAAGTGAATCACTGCATCCACTGTTTCTAAATCCTCTATGTTTGCAAACCGAGATTTTGCATCCCAAAGAATTGCCCCCGGCATAGGACGACGAACAATCGGCACGACCTCCCAACCTCTTCGCTTGGCTTCTCTTTGAACAGCTTGTCCTAAAAAACCAGACGCGCCTGAAATGGCAAGTCTCATGTTTTGCTCTTCAAAAAAACACGGTACGCTTCGGGCAATGCATCAATTAGATCGCTTGCAATGAGACCATAAGAACCCTTCTTAGCAGCAGCAATTTCCCCTGCGATGCCATGCAAGATCGCACCTAGAGCAGCTGCTTCATAGGGGGGAAGTTTTTGAGCAAGAAGCGCGCCAATGATGCCCGTCAACACATCTCCTGATCCAGCTGTTGCCATCCCAGGATCTCCGTGCATCAGAATAAGAGGCATTTTTCCGTGAGCAAAAAGAAAGGTCGGCCCCCCTTTTAAAAGGAGAATGACTTGATGTCTTTCCACAAACTGGGCGCAGGCAAAAAGAAGTTCTTCTTCAAAAGGTAAAGAGCTCCAGCCTAAAAGCCTTGCCATCTCTCCGCGATGCGGGGTTAAAATCGCCTTCTTGGGATAGATCACCTTTTCTTGCAACCCATCCGCATCGACAATTAAAGGGATTGGGCACTCTTTCAAAAAACGAAGGGAGAGCTTACCCATTCCAGGACCGATAAAAAGAGCTGTTGCTCTTTTCAATTCTTTTTTAAGCTCTTGCAAATTCCATTTCTGCCCAATGAGCTCATTTGGCATTTCCCCAATCTCTTCTTTATGGAAAATGCGAACAATGCCAGCGCCCGCCCTAAGTGCTGCAAGACCCGCTAGTTTTGGAGCGCCTCGCAATGTACTTGAACCTGCAACACCGACTAGATATCCCGCTTCATATTTGTGTCGATTGCGGACAATCTTCGGCAATGTAAAATCTTTTTTTTCAGGAAGCCATGCAACTGCATGCGCTTTTTCTTGCCATTGAAGAGGTAATCCAAAATCTTCAACCGACAATTTTCCTACGTGATTCCACCCTTTACGCAAAAAACAACCGATCTTTGCAAATCCAAGTGCAACAGTTGCTGTCGCTTCAATCGCAACATTTTCTACCATTCCGGTTGTGCCATTTAAGCCGGAAGGGAGATCAATTGCGATAATGGGCTTGGAAGCGCAATTGGCCATCCAAATGGCCGTTTCCATATTCCCTTTAACTTGTCCTGTAAAACCGGTTCCAAAAAGACCGTCAATAATGAGATCGGTATCAAATGCAAATGTTTCTTTCTTCGAAGCATCGATGTGTTTAGGGAAAAGGGCTCGCAGTTTTTGATTGATTGGACTTGACGAATCAGAAAGAAAAAAGAAAAACGCTTCAACTTCAACGCCGCGTTCTTTTAGCGCAATCCCAGCTGCTAAACAGTCGGCTCCTTTATTTCCTTTACCAACTAAAAGCGTCACCTTTTTAGGAGCAAATGGCAAACATCTAGTTGCCACTTTTCTCCCCGCTTCCATCACAAAAGCTTCTTCGCTGCATCCGGCGGAAATTGCCAACTGATCGATGCGCGCAGCTTCCTTTGGGAAAACTACTTTGAACATCAAAGATGCTCTTGCTTAATTGTTCTTTGTAAAAGAGCTTGAACTGCTACTCTTGGATCGAGTTCTTCATAAAGGATCCCATAAGTCCCTTCTGTGATAGGGATGGGGATCTCATACGCTTTCCCAAGTTCATACGCTGCTGCACATGTATAGATCCCCTCTACCGCCATCCCGATCTTTTGCCTTGCACCTTCAGGAGAAAAACCCTCTCCAATCAATCTTCCCAAACGACAATTGCGACTGTGAATAGAGGTACAAGTAACAACAAGATCCCCAAGACCAGAAAGACCATTCAATGTCTCAGGACGCGCGTTCTTCGCAACGGAGAGCTTCCGCATTTCGTGTAGCCCCCGAGTCATCAGCGATGCTTTTTCATTATCGCCACTCCCCATCCCATCTGCAATCCCACAGGCAATCGCAATGATATTTTTCATCGCCCCGCCAAATGCAACACCTGTCACATCCGTATTGGGATAAACGCGAAAGTTAGGTGTCACAAAAAGTTCTTGAATTTCATGCATAAGTCTTGAGTTATATGCAGAGCAAACAACTGACGTCGGGAGCAACTTGACAACCTCTTCTGCGTGACTTGGTCCACTTAAAAGTCCCACCTCTCCTTCATACACTTCAGCCACAACTTCAGGTAAAAGTAACCCCGTCCCCCGCTCAATTCCTTTAGAAGTGAGGATCACAGGGACTTTTGTCAAAGAGCTAAGCGTTTGAAAAAGGGGACGAATCCCAGCAGTTGTTACGCTCTCTATAAGGTAATCAGCTCCATGTACAGCCTCTTCTAAATCTGCTGTAAATCTTACGAGACTTGGAGCGATAACCCCTTCTAACTTAGGGTGACGACGCTCTTTTTGCAACGTCTCCGCGGACACGGGATTTCGCGCCCAGCAAACCACCTCATGCCCTTTATGAGCAAGAAGACACGAAAGGGCAAAGCCCCAAGTGCCGGCCCCTAAATAACCAATTCTTTTTTTCACGTTTCCAATGATATCAGACTTTCAAGAATCTGCGGAAGATTCTTCATCTCTTTGAGGGGAGCGTAAATTTGATGCCTCGGATAAAGGAGCGCCTCTACCCGCTTTGCAAAGGGAAAAACATCAAAAAGCAATTTTTCCCGTTTCCAATAAAAATTTTTTTCCCGTTTTTTCCAGACCAAATGATCGGGAAGAGAAAACGTACTTGCCTTTTGAAAAAAAGAATATCGAAAAGCCGACATCCCCGTATAGCGATAAAAGGGGGTGATTTGGGTTCCTAGTTCTATGTACTCCACAATTTCAATTCCACCCCTTTCTCTTTCAAAAAGAGCCCCCATCGTTACATCGGCCTCTTTTTCTTCGATGCATTTCACAACCACATCGGCATTTGTCTTACGTAAGTGGGAAATGAGATAAGGATCGAGTGGGTCTGCAAGGGGATTTTCAATAGGTACAACTGAGACAATTTCAATCCCTTTTTTTTCAAACAATTGTGAAACAGAAGATGCCGCAAAAGAACGAAAAAGACTCCCATTTCCATCAGGACTAAAAATGAACGTCTCTTTTTTCTTTTTATCGAGTAGAGGGAGCATCGTCTGCTGGAAAAAATAGACCTCTTTTCCAAAAAATGCATTTTTGCCAAAAAAAGAGACCGTTGCTGCATGATTCAAAGGAGATGTCATGATGGCGATAGGAACTCCACTTGGAACTTTCTCGCAGATGATTTGAAAAAGGGATTTTCCTAAAATTGGAAAAAGCCCTTTCAATCCTTTGCCAAGCCTGCTCCCCTCACCTCCTGCCAAAAGGATCACGCCCACTTTTTGCACATCTTCTTGTGCACTTTCTGCTCTTGGAGCCATTTGCAAAGGCTTCAAAGGGAAAAGATGCGTGAGCACTTTTTTCGCAGAAAGAGCGCTAAGATCGCGATGCTCTCCCATCAAAGGGACATGGCGAAGTTCGGAATTCGGCGAAGAAACATTTTGTTTCAAAATCCCATGATTAAAATCCCCCCAAAGCGAAAGGACCTGAATGGGAAATGAGGTGTTGAGGTAGTAGATCATCGAAAGGATTCCCGAATCGGGAAGAACAACTGCACGACATCGGTGCTTAACAATCGAGAGTAGTTCAAAGAGGTTCGTTTTCCCGCGAAGATCAACCACGTGAGATTGCGGAAAATGAGGAGCTCTGCCAAAACCAAAAAGGAGCACTTTCACATTGTTGAGCTGCCCTAAAAGATCGACAAGTTCCATCCACCGTTCGGGGGGCCAATTGCGCCAAAGTCCATATTCCGTCTCCGCAACAGGCTGAATCCCAATATAAATAGACTCTTCGTCTAAAGAAAAAGATTTCCAAAGAGAATCATACGCCTGATTCCACTCCAATTTTGGAACTAAAGTCCCTCTTTGCGAGCGGACCCAATCTGTTGGATTCGGCTTTTCTATGATCAGATCAAATTGCTTAAAATCTACCCCAAGTTCTTGCAACGTCTTTTTAGGAAAAACTTTTTCCCCCCGCTTCCAATTGGGAGCCACTAAAACGTTCACCCCTTGAAGAAGGGAAAACCCCTCTTGAAGATTGGGTCTGATTAAAAAAGTGATCTTTGCATTGGGAATCTTTTCTTGAATCCTATGCACCATGGCATAAAGTCCAAGAGCAATGTCACCAAGTCCGCGGTTCCAACAAAGAAGAATATTTTTTCCTCCACGTTTTGTGAGCCTTGTCAACATAGAATCGAAGGGATTGGGAAGAAATCTTCTTGCAAAACCTCTAAACATGGAGTTTCCAAAGAGCCTTCTCAACGACTTCTTCTACCTGAATTTCCTGCATACAAGGGAAGTGGATAGGACATACTCTTTTAAAACAGGGAGCGCATTTTACTTTCTTGCGTATGACAGTTTCTGGCTTTAGATAAGGACCTGTCACTTCCTCATCTGTCGAACCAAACAAGGCAATCAGTTCTACCCCAAGGGCAGCTCCAATATGCATAGGACCGCTATCATTTGTGATGAGAAGATCACATTCATCAATCAAACAAGCAAGCTCTCGCAATGAAGTAAGCCCTGCCAGATTGATCACATTTGAGGGCATCTCTGCACAAATCTCTTTTACAAGGGGAAGTGTTGTGGCATCGCCAAAAAAAAGGATCCACCCCTCTTTAGCAAGGCGCGTCGTAAGAGCCCGAAATTTTTCTTTCGGCCAACACTTAGCAGAACCGTAGGCAGCCCCCGGATTGATCCCAATCAAAGGGTCCCCTTCGCGATATCCCCTTTGATGGAGAAGTTCCCGTACAAGATAGAGCTCCTCTTCTGAAAGGAAAAGTTGCGGCTCTCTTTTCGATCTCAAAATCCCCAAAGGTTCAAGTAACTTCTTGTAGAGATCGACCTGGTGCATCTTCTCTTTGGGGCGATCGATAGGGGAAGTGAGAAGGAACGAGCGGAAGTGATCTCTATAGCCAATGCGACAAGGAACCCTCCCCTGCCAAAAAAGCCAGGAGGAAGAAAAGGAGTTCGTGAGCAAAATCGAAGTATCAAATTTCCCTTGTCTAATTTTTGCAATCACATCCCTTCTTTCCCTTCGAAGAAACTGATTGCCCATTTTCGTAAAAGAAAAAAGCTCATCAATCGACCGATCTTTCTCAAGAAGCTGGGAACCTGGCGAGCGGCACATCGCGGTAAGCGAAGCATTGGGAAACGCAGCCTTTAGATCGGCAAGAATAGGCGTTGCCATCACAAGATCGCCAATCCAATTAGGCATTCTAACGATGATATTTTTTGGATGCATAAAGACAACTATAGCAACTTGATTGGCAAAAGAAAATGGTCTACCTTGGATGGATGGCGATCATCCTCGGCATCGATCCTGGAACGCGCGTTTGCGGCTATGGCGTGATCCGCCTCCCCTACGAGCCGCTCGATTTTGGTTGCATCCGCCCCCCTCCCCATTTAAGTCTTGAGTTTCGCTACCAAATTCTCTTTGAATCGATCGAATCGCTCATTGAAAAGTTCTCTCCCGACGCAATTGCAGTGGAAGCGCAATTTGTGAACAAAAATCCCCAAAGTGCAATCAAACTCGGAATGGCAAAGGGGATGGTTTTCCTCGCAGCTGCGCGAAAAAAAATTCCGATCTCAGAATATGCACCGAAAAAAGCAAAGCTTGCTGTTGTTGGCAAAGGACAAGCAAGTAAATTTCAAGTGCAAAAAATGATCCAAATGCTCCTCAAACTCCCCTCTCCCCCTGAACCCGAAGATGCAGCCGATGCACTTGCTCTTGCTATTTGCTGTGCACATGAATTAAAAAAGAGAGAATGTACGAAGCAATTCAAGGCACACTAAAGGCAAAAGAGCCACTTAAAGCAATCGTGGAAACAGGTGGAATCTTCTACCGGCTCCTTACTCCCATTAGCGCATATGCCCGCCTTCCCGCGATTGACCACACCGTTCTTTTCTACCTCTCCTACGTGGTGCGAGAAGATTCTCAAACGCTCTACGCGTTTTTAGAAAAAGAGGAAAGGGATCTTTTTGAAGAGCTCACTTCCGTAAGTGGCATCGGCCCCAAAACCGCATTAGGCATCGTAGGCCACATGGAAATCGACACATTCCACCGAGCCATCCTCGGATCTGACACTATTTTACTCAGCAAAATCCC
>DATECD010000135.1:0-2207 GCA_035287065.1 Chlamydiales bacterium
AGAAATACAACCCCCTTTCCGAGACGCAATTTTTGGCAGCTTTCACGCTGCTCAAATGTGAAGTTATTTGTCGGGATTGGTATAAGGCCTATTCTTAGTAATTTGACTGACAAGATAGAGGGGGAAGTTGTGGAGAGTTTCCTCGAGTTTTAGATTCATTGCGCTTGCTCGAAAAAGCTTTGCGGGAGCAAAGCGCTCTTTATAGACGAGAAGACTTTTTTTCTTAAGACTTGTGCCTGATTTGATCTCCAGGGGATAGATTCCGTGATCGCTTTCGAAAAGATAATCCACTTCTGCAGTACTGCTGCTGGTCCAATAGTAAGGAGCTCTTGCTTGACTTGCCAGCAACTCTTGGACGACGAAATTTTCAGTGAGGGATCCTTTAAATTCAGTGAAAAGAAGATCGCCATCAATGATTGTTTGAGCTGAAAGGTTTCCTTGTGCTCCAAGAAGACCGACATCCAATAAGTAGATTTTAAAAGATTGGTGATCTGCATAGGCGCTCAAAGGAAATTTTGGCGCCTCTACTAGATAGCTTTTGTGGATAAGTGCCGCATCAGACAGCCATTGAATTGCTTCTTCATATTCTCTTCCTCTTGCGCTTTTTCGAATCGCTGCAAAAATAAACTTTTTGTTTTCTTTAGCAAGCTGTCTATGTATTTGCGCCCATACTACAGAGATCTTCATCACTTCATGAGGTGGAGCATGTTTGGAAAAATCCTTTTCATAAGCACTCAAGATTTCCTGCTGAATTTCTCTGACTAGGGGAAGCTTTTCTGTTTTGGCATATTCCGCAACCGCCTCTGGCATGCCGCCGATAAAAAGATAAAACTTTAGCAATTGGAGCAGCTTTTCGTGCAAAGGAGAGGGAATCTGCTGATCCAACGGCAACTCTTCTAAAAATTTGCGCAATTTTTCTTCTTGTATAGCCGAAAGAAATTCAAAGAAAGTTAAAGGATAGAGATAAAGGAAATTGACTTTGCCTACAGGAAATCCCTTTCCTCCTGCTGTTTTTACACCCAATAAAGAACCTGCGGCTGCAATATGATATTCATTGGCCTCTTCACAAAAATATTTCAAACTGTTTAAGGCTTTGGGACATTGCTGGATCTCATCAAAAATAAGAAGGGTATTATAGGGCTCAATCTCTACTTTCGAGTGGATTGTTAGAATTTTAATGAGTTCTTTAGGATCCAAAGACCCTTCAAAATAGCTACAAAGCCGTTCATCTTTTTCAAAATTGAGGTAAGCTACTTGCTTATAACAAGTTTGCCCAAAATGCTTTAACGCGTAGGTTTTGCCAACCTGCCTTGCTCCATTAAGAATAAGTGGCTTACGTCTTTCTGATACAAACCACGCCTTTAAGGCCTCGTAAATGTCCCTCTTCATAACTAAAATCATACAATAAAACGTGATTATTTTCACGCATTTCATACGAAAAACGTGAAAATAATCACGTTTTTCGTAGGAAATGCGTGGCAAGCTTAAGATTTTCCATCGCGTTGACTAACAAGAGTTCTGGCGATACAATCCACAAAACCAACGAAACAGAAGGTTCTATAGTGGTACCCCATTTCGAAGAAGTTCACATAGAGAACACAAACTCTTGTGGCTATAAATGTGTCATGTGCCCCAGGGAAAGTCAGACCCGTTCCCTTGGCTACATGTCTTTGGAGGATTTTTCTTTGGTCCTAACCAAAGTAGCTCCTTTTGATCAAACCTTCCATTTACATGGATTTGGAGAACCTCTTCTTGACCGCAAACTTCCCCTTAAGCTTCAAGAGCTAAAAAAAAGAATTCCCACTTCTACCGCATCAATCTTTTCCACCTTGGGCGTCCGCGTAAAAGAGGACCACTTTCACGAGCTTCTTCATTCAGGTCTTGATCTCCTCATCATCAGTTTTTATGGCTTTACAAAAGAGGAATACCAAAGAGTCCATGGCTTTGATGGATTCCACCTAGCCAAAAAAAACCTAAAGCTCTTAAGCGAGGCAAAGAAACAATTTCCTAAATTCCATGCGGTGTTTAAAGTCCCTGCCTCCACTCTTTCCCCCCTAGCTCTTCTTGAAACTCAAGAAAAGCTCTCCATTTGTCACTGGGTAAAAGAATTAGGCTTTGAGATTCGCGAATGGACTTACCTCCATAACTACAGCAGCGGAAGATCTTATAACGCCCCAGAACCAAATAAGCTCTGTCCTGTCATCCAC
>DATECD010000136.1:0-6976 GCA_035287065.1 Chlamydiales bacterium
TGCTTCCCCTTTTACAAACATTTCTCGAATTTCTAAAGCAGAGAAGCGGTAAAATGGGATCGTCATAAGGATTTCAAAACAGGTGGGACTCGGATCATTCCGGCGATCTGATCCGGTGCTGATTCTAAAAACTCTTCCCGAGGCATTAGATCTGCGGGAATATCTTCACGGAGAGTCAGTTTCGTTAATGCGCGAAGGACAAAAGAGCAAGGTTGTACGCCACTTGTATCAACTTCATCTAGCTTACCTACATAGTCTACAACCCTTTGGAGCTTATCGAGAAGAATAGTCTCTTCTTCAGGAGAGCAATCAATGCGGCAGAGCTTTTTAAGGTGGGCAAGTGTCTGTTTGTCGAACGCGCTCATTTTTACTAGAAAGATTCTATCACTTCTACTGACCAGATCCAAGAAGAAAATTCTTCCTCTTCTTATCCAGTGATTTATGTAAATAGAGTGACAACACTAAGTTTTTTTGATTAAGATAAGATTATGTGTATTTATTTATAGGTTTTGCTATGAAGAATTTCCGTTTTATTGTCATTCTTTTGATGGTTATCGGTTCTTTGAACTGGGGCCTTGTTGGTCTTTTCAACTTTGATCTCATCTCTGCCATTTTTAGAGGCCCAACTCACGTTGTGGCAAGAGTCATTTTTGCATTAGTTGGGATAGCTGGTCTTTTTGGGATTAAGGCACTTTGCTGCTGCAAAAGCTCTTGCAAATGTGGCCCGAACTGCAACTGCGGACCCAATTGCGGCTGCTGCAAAAAATAGTCCTAATGAACTAAAGGCCATAAGGCCTTTAGTTCATCGTTTTTTTATCAGTACATTGCAAAGAAAACCACAGAGATAAATACCACAGAGAGAAGAGATTGTTATTTCTTCTTATCTCTGTGGTATTTATCTCTGTGGTTTTCTTTTGATTTTATTTTGCAAAAGTTCTTGATATTAAGCGATACTTGAAAAATAAGTTTTAAAAATAAACAATGAGTTTACTGGCGTGTTTGTAATAAAAGCGAACGCTTTTTGTAACTAATTGGTTTATTATGGATCCTATTAACCCTTGGCTTTCGATTTGGAGCAAACCGAAAGCAACCATTTTGCAAGTTGTCTCAGAAGATCCTAAGCGGGGTCTATGGATATTGGCATTTGTTTATGGGGTCTTGGCTCTTTTTAATGTTTCTCAGGCGCTTGCACTTGGATATGTTTTATCCCTCTTCACCATTTTATTTTTCTCAGTTGTCTTAGCACCTATCTGGGGGATTATTTGTTTTTGGATATGGAGTGGGATTGTTTACTGGGTCGGTAAACTTTTTAAAGGGAAGGGGAATGTGGTCCTTATTCGGGCTGCGTACGCTTGGTCCTGTACGCCACTCATTTGGTCTATTGTCTTATGGTGTGTGATGCTCTTTGTTTTTGGGGTGTCGCTTTTCCAAAATTTCCCAGAGAATTATCCGCTGCTAGAGTGGCAGATCTTTCTTCTTTTCGGGATTCTCGTCGTGAAAATGATCATTGCAGTCTGGTCATTTGTTATTTTCATCAATGCGCTTGCTGCAGTTCAACAATTTTCAATTGGCTTAGCCATTTTAAATATTGTGGTCTCATGGATTGTTCTTGTGGGACTTGCGTTGATCATCTGGTTGGGGATTAGTTCTCTTCCCCATGCTCAGATTCCTCTTTTGTCTATACAAGAGATTAACTGGTAACAATCACCAAAAGGAAAAAGGATTCGTATGAAAAGTAAGACGATGAAAAAAGTGGGGATCTGGTGCCTTGCCATTGGACTTTTGATGGTGCACGTCCTTTTTCGCACAACTGCCCACGCAAGTGAACACCCTCAATGGCAACAGTTTGCAAGTTATAGTGGGGAGTGTGAGATCGCATTTCCTACAAAGCCCTCTTTTATGGAGCAGTCTCTTCAATTGCCTGAAGGAAAAGGGATGCTTCACTATGAAGTGTACCTTGCCCCTTTTGAGGATCGGAAAGGTGTATTCATGCTTTTGATTGCAACATATCCTCATACTCTAGATGGTGGTCATGAGGTTGCTGGATTAGAAGGGCTTGTGCGTGGAATTGTGAATCACAATCCAGAAAATCGGTTGGTCTTTGCAAACCTTTTACAATTTTTTGAACATCCAGCGCTCACTTTTCTTGTTCAAAGTTCAGCGAACTATTTTCGTGGGCAAGCAGTGATGGTAGGCAATAAACTCTATCTGATTGCAATGGAAGGGAGAAAAGGGGAGTTAAATGAAAAGACCTTCAACCGTTTCCTAGAGTCTTTCCGTTTAGCGGACTAAAAACCGTAGTTGAGCATTCCGCCGATGTAGGGAGCGCCTTGTACTTCTGTGTAGAGGGCGTTTTTCCCATGTTGGTTTTTGATATAAAAATCGCCTCCTGTATTGTACCCAATGTAGAAGTCTGCTTCAAATCGCAAGGGGATTTCATAATGGACATTCAGTTCTGTGCCGAGCGATGAGTAGCTGAAAACAGATCTAGGTTGCGGCTCGTGACTCCCTGCGCGGAAACGCTCTTTCATTGGCCTTCCAACTAAAGAAAAGCGCCAATTTTGGTTGAGATTGTATTGGACAGAATAGGTGATGGGAAAAATGGCTTCTAATGTCCATTGTGGGGTAGGGGAGTAATCAATTCCAAGAAGCGGGTAGGTCATTTCCCCTTCTAAACCGACAAAGCCTGTTGCCCCTATGTGGTAACGCCATTTTTCTGCTAAGTCATAGGCTCCCCATAAAAGCCATGAAAAAAGGCCGTAAAGAGAGGGTTCTGAAAAGTGTTTTAAGTCAAGGTTGTATTCCCCTCGCACAATCCACCGCCACTTCTCAAGTCCTTTGCTATAGAAAAGAAGTGCGAATTGCGTATACGAAAAATGGGTTTCATCAAATTTAGGATTTTTGTCCCAATCAAGCGCAAATTGGACCCATTCGACTCTTGGGATAAAATAGCTTGTTTTCGTAATGGGGACAATCATCGAAACATAGGCCATCGTTTTCCCAAAATAGAGATCGCCTCCTTGAGGAGCGTCGACATCTGCTTTTGCTGTCTGAAGTGTCTGCGCAGATACGTGAAGGGGGTGGTAATCCCAAAGAGAATGGGAGGGCGTCTCCTCTTCTGCAAAAAGGAAGAGGGGGAACAAAATGAAAGAAAGGAAGAGAAGTTGTTGCCCCATCCTATCTTAGGATTATAAGAAAATTTTTAATTGTTTGCAATTTCTTCCATTGTCTTGAAATGGGTTTTTGCAACTTGAGTGAAAAATTCTGAATCAAATTGGCGAAAAAGTTTTTTTCCCGCTTCGACAACTAAGCGGCTAGCTCCTTTGGGTAATACACATTCCCACTCCTTTTCAAGGAGCTCTATTCCTTCGACAAAAGCAGCTCGTGCTAAAATCGATGCTCCTGCGACGACAAGATCGCTTTCCCCTTTTGTTCTCTGCAAAAGTGCAACTTCGAGTTTTTTTTCCTTCAACATTTTCTCCATCAGTTCTGGGTATGCAAACTGATCTAAGATCGCATCTTTACAACCTGTTTTATGGGAGAGTTCTCCTAACGCAGTTGTGTGAGCCCATGCGAGAAGTCGATTGAGATTTTTAAACTTTACATAAAGAGAGTTATAGGTCTTGGGGAAAAGACGGACAATTGTGTGTTGGAAATGCGTTTTAATCTCGGAAGCAATTTTTCGGATCTGATCATCTTTCATCTTTTTGCTATCTTTCACGCCGAGTTTGCGAAGGAATTTGATCCCCTCTTCATTTGCAAAAAGAGCTGCAACGCAAAGGGGCCCAAAAAAATCCCCTTTTCCCGCCTCGTCCATTCCGATGCGAGGCTTTACATCGAGGTGAGCTTCCGGATGGGAAAAATGAAACTGACCTAAAATCTCAGGCTCTAAGTAAAACTCAATGAACTGAGACATCTCTTTTCCTTGAACAAGGAGTTTTCCCGATTGATAAAGGGAGCAGGAGACCCCTTTTTTCTTCGCGGAGAAGATCGTATAGGGAGGATGGGAAATCTCAAATCCTTGTTCGATGAGATCATGCTCTAACTTTTTTGCGATATCTAAAGAGACTTCCGCTGTAAAAGAATTTGATTTTTGCGTCATCTGTATGAGGATAGCATGGAAATAGAAAAAGTGATACAGTCGAGTTCTATTTTGGAGGTCTATGAGCGAGAAAATGGGTAGCCTCTTCCGGGCAAAGCGAGAAGAGATGAATCTCTCTTTGAAAGAAGTGGAAAATGCAACTTCAATCCGGATGGTTTATCTGCAGGCAATTGAAGAGGGAAGAGCTCTTCAACTCCTCTCTTCTGTTTATGCTCTTGGATTTATTCGCCAATATGCGCAGTTTCTTGGCCTTGAGGTAGATCGCTTAAATAGAGAGTTTCCTGAAGCGTTTCGTCTTCCTCAAGAAAAGCAAGATTTTGCATACGGCATTGGGACTTTAGAGATGAGGGGAAGTCCACAAGGAAGAGCGCGTTGGATCCCTAATTTAGGATGGGGGTTTCTCTCTTTTCTCTTAGTTTTAGCTGCGTGGTATTTTGGTAAAATGATAGGCGCGTTTTGATGGATGTGTTTGGCGATTACATCATTCAACGTGAACTTGGAGAGGGGATCTTCGGTCCCGTTTTTCTTGCCCAACACCGCTTCGTCAAACGTTTTTTCGCTCTCAAAGCAATTCCAGAAGAGATCTCATCAGATCCAAATTTCATTCGCCGTTTTGAGACGCAAATTTCAGAAATTGCAACACTTGATCATCCGAACCTTTTAAAGATTCATACTGTTTCTCTTCAAGAGGGTCGCTATTTTATTGTGACAGATCCCCTGATAAAAGAGGAGATGCCACTCCATGTGGATCATTGGATTGAGCGCGGGAAAAACTTTTCAGAGCAAGAGATTCGGGTCTTACTTTTCCAATTAGCTTCCCTTTTAGACTATACCCATGAGCAAGGTTTTTTTCATGGAGCTGTGAAACCGACGAACCTTTTTATCGTGGAAGAGGAAAAAGGGTTGAAACTCATAGTTTCTGATTTTGGCATGACGAGGTTGATTGGGGAAAGAAATGTCCTTTCTCGTCTGACACAGCGTGTTGCACAAGCAATAGGGATAACTCCCGAGCCAACTGTAGCTTCTATTGAGTACCATCGCCACTTTCTACAAAGTTTTACTTTTTTAGCTCCAGAGCAGAAGTGGCTCGATTATCGCTTAGCCGATGCCAAAGCAGATATCTACGCCTTTGGCGTGCTCGCCTATTTTCTTTTGACGAAAAAATTACCTGAGGGGCAGTTTGATCCCCCTTCTAAGTTGATTCCCGATCTTCAATTCCACTGGGACCTTCTGATTGCGCGCTGTTTACAAAATAATCCGGCACTTCGCCCTCAAAAGCTTCAGCTTGCAATGGAAGAGTATTTAAGAGCGCCACGTGCAATTTCCCATGAAGTTCTCTCTATTGCTGATCTTGAAAAAGTTGTTGAAAATGTCCATCAGATGGCTTTTTCTTTTCAGGCAAATGAAGAGAGAAGGGAAATCGTAGAACCCCTATCTTTAAAACCGAAACTGGAAGAATCGAAGATTGAGCGCCCTGAATTTGTGCCAGACCCTGGAGCTATTTTTCAACGAGAGACAACGGTTTCCCACTATACGCCAAGCCAAGCAGCTGTTTTAGAAGTTGAGCCTCTTCTTACAGAAATGGTTTTCATTCCCGGAGGGACGTATCTTCGGGGAAGTTCAGATGGAGCGCGAGATGAAATGCCGCGGCATCAAGTGCATCTTCTCACCTTTGCTTTGGACATTCATCCGATTACAAATGAGCAGTTTCTCCGTTTTTTACAAGCGATGGGAGGGGAAAAAGACCACAACAATTGCGATATGATTCGGCTTCGCGATTCTCGCATCAAGCGAAGCGCTGGCAAAGTGACCATTGAATCTGGATACGCCAAGCACCCTGTTGTTGGAGTGACGTGGTATGGAGCAATTGCCTATGCAAAATGGGTGGGCAAAAGGCTTCCGTCAGAGGCAGAATGGGAAGCTGCTGCAACGGGGGGGCGCGCAGATTTTCTTTTCCCAACAGGAAGCAATATCGAACGGACACAAGCTAATTTTTTTAGTTCTGATACCACTCCAGTGTTAAGTTATCCACCCAATGGGTTTGGCCTTTACGATATGGCGGGAAATGTCTATGAGTGGTGCCAGGATTGGTACGCATACAATTACTACGATGCCTCTTTACTAGAACCACAAATGCCAAAAGGGCCCAGTCAAGGTGTCTATCGCGTCTTAAGAGGTGGGTGCTGGAAAAGTCTGAAAGAAGACATGAGATGCTCCCACCGCCATCGCAACAACCATGGCGCTGTCAATGGAACCTATGGCTTTCGCTGCGCAGCTGATGTCAGTTGTGACTAATAATCTCTAGTTTTTTAGTTCATTTGTATGAGATTCAAGGTCTTTAGGCATTTGTAAGTTCTGATTTTTTTCTTGCTAGAAGTAAAACGATGGGTACGCTGAGTGCAATGGGAAGTAGGTAGAGGGCAGGGGCGCCTGTCCAGCCTGTCTTTTGATAGAGCCAAAGGGAAATTGCTGCAGTTGGCGCGCCAATGAGCTGGGATCCTAAAGTGTACCCAAGACAAAGGATGGTTGTCCGATTTTGGGGGGGCGTTTGTTCAAGAGCAAAGGCGTGGTAAGGGGCTGCAAAGGCAAGACCTAAGATCACGACAATAAATCTCATGATGACAACTTGGGTTAAAGTTGTTGCTGGCCCCAAAGAAGAGAAAAGGGGAAGAATGAGGAGTCCCAACAAAAGAGAAGAGAGCATCATCACTTTTTCTTTTCCAAACTTTTGAGCAATGAGGCCAAAGAAGGGGAGGAGAAAAAAATCAAAAAGAGTTAAGTAGGTGTTTAACCGCATCATCGTCTCTTTTGAAAGCGATGTGACTAAAGGAATATAGCCACACATAAGCGGGAAAGAAAGGGAGTAGGTGGCGT
>DATECD010000137.1:0-6472 GCA_035287065.1 Chlamydiales bacterium
CCTATTGTCACTTCTACGTAGTAAAAGATCGCCTTGAGCTACAAGAGCTTCTCGTAGAATCTTTGCAAATGGAGTGGGAACAAAAGCGCCCTTTGCTCGAAGGGAAAACCCTCATCTCGATCTACTTCGGCGGCGGCACTCCTTCTCTTTTACCCCCTGCAGCTATTGAAACGCTTCTCCGCATGATTTGGACAAGTGGTTTTTCTTTAGATGGCGTGGAGATCACCATGGAAGCAAATCCAGAAGGGGTAGACCTTTCCTACTTCACAGAGATTCGCTCTTTGGGTGTAAACCGCTTAAGCATTGGCGTTCAATCGCTTGATGATCGCTCTCTTCTTATAATTGGAAGAGGGCATGGAACCCATGTGGCAAAAAAAGCGATCTTTACAGCACATCAAGCCTCTTTTGAAAATATCTCCATCGACCTTATGTATGACCTTCCCGATCAAAGCGAAAAAAGTTTCTCTTATACCTTAGATCAGATTCCCGATCTTCCCATCCACCACCTCTCCCTTTATAACCTAACCATTGAGCCAAATACAGCTTTCTACCGCAAAAAGAGCGCACTCACCCTTCCCGATTCTGCAAGCTCACTTCGCCTTCTCAATCTTGCATTACAAAAACTTCCTCAATGTGGTTTTACGCGCTATGAGATCTCAGCTTTTGCAAAAGATGAAAAAAAATCGATCCACAATCTCGGTTATTGGACAGGAAGACCTTTTTTAGGCCTTGGCCCCTCCGCATTTAGCTATTGGGAAGGGGCAAGAATGCGCAATATCTTAGACCTTGTTCGCTATGCTGCACTTTTGAAGCAAGGAAAATCCCCTATCGATTTTAGTGAAAAACTCCCCTCTCCAAAAGATGCTCAGGAGCTTTTCGCCGTTCGATTGCGCCTTTTCGATGGGGCTGATCTCAATCACTACCCCACCCTTTCTCAAGAAACTGTTGCCGTTTGTCGCAAATGGATCCACACAGGCCACTTAGAACAAAAAGGAACTCACATTCGCTTAACACCCCAAGGGACCCTTTTCTATGATGAAATTGCAGCCGACTTGATCTAAGGGGTCGTTAAACAATCCCTAATTTGCTCCCGTAAGGCGCAGTTCAAACCGCAAGTCTTTGCCTGCCAATGGATGATTGAAATCGAGAATTGCTTTTTCTTCATGAATGCTATGGACGCGAATAGGGAAAACTCCACCTTGCGGGTCTTGCACACCTAAAACAGCTCCTTCAAATCGAAAATCGGGAGGGATTTTGGTCAATTCTACTTCGCGAAAAGCATCGGGGAAAACAGGGCCATAAGCTTCTTCAGCTCGAAGAACAACTTCTTTACTGTCCCCGATCGAAAGATCTTTTACCGCTTCTTCAAGAGCTGGAAAGACCTGATGCTCACCAACTACAAAAGTTAGAGGAGTCTCTCCTATATTGCTATCGATCCTCGTTCCATCTGAAAGATATACGCTATATTCTAAAGATACTTTTTGCCCATTTCTAATCATGCAAGCTCCCAAAAGTTGGCGGCCCCCTATCGGAGGACAGATTTAGCCCCCTTATTCAAGATCTTTAAATCAGAGTCAAGAGGCTTTCAGGCGTAGAGTAAAAAGATGGCGGGCTCTTTGCCAAAGGAATAAGAGCTTTTTTTCCATCGCGCAATGGGCTGTGAAATCACCCTTTGCTCTTTTGTCATCAATTGTGAAGCAACACAGAAAAGGGTCGCCGGAGAAAGAAAAGAGCACACAGCTTCTACCATCTTAGCTGTTCGATAAGGAGCCTCCATCCACATTTGAGTCATCCCTCTACACTGCTGCTCCAATTGCTTCAGCTTGATCTCAAGCTCTTTTTCTTCTCGCGGAAGATACCCGTGGAAGGCATAACGTTGCCCGCAAAAACCAGAGAGTTGCAATGCGAGAAGTTGTGAACTTGTCCCCCCAAGGGATTCCACCTCAACACCTTTTTGGTAGGCAAGGCGCACAAGTCCTTCACCGGGATCTGCAATGCAAGGAAGCCCCGCATCGGAAATAAGTCCCCAAACTTCTCCTTTCTCCATTGGGAGCAAAAGAGAGGAGAGCTCCTTTGGCTCTGTATGCTCATGGAGAAGAGCTAATGGGCGTTTCACCATCTCTTCGCGGGGAAGGAAGCGGAGAAGATAACGCCTTCCCTCTTTTTCACTTTCTGCAATCAGCCCTTGGATACGACTCACAGCTATCTTTATAGAAGGGGTAAACGCAAAATCAGGGTCAGCTGTATCTCCTAAAAGATTGGGGAGAAGAAGTAATTTACCGGCCAAGCGAGCTCCCAAAGAGGAACAAAAGGGCCTCTTCATGCCCTTGGCCTGACCTTGCTAAAAGTTCTAAATCAAACAGGAGGCGTAAGCCCTTTTCAAAATAATTCACTCCTAAACTTTGCGCTTGAAACGTTCTTTTTTCAAGTAATTTCGGCCACATCTTGGGAAGATACGTGGACCACTCTTCAGGAGGAACCGAGGAAGAAAGAAGAGAAAGGATCATCCTTCCCATATGGAGTTGGTTGCGAAGAGGGGCAATCAGTGCCGAGAAAGGAAAAGGGACATCCAATGGCACCCTTTTTTCCCAAACAATCTCCTCAGCAAAAAACCAAAGCGTTCGAGTGACTGTTTCTTTCGTAATCAAACGGACATCTTTTTCCTCAATCCACTCTTTTTCCCCTACATAAACAATGAGTTTCTCAAGTTCAGAATCTAAAAATGAGGGCTCTTTTCCCACTCGTTCAAAAAGTAAAGAGAGCGCATCGGGCGCAATCCGTTTTTTTTCAGACTGCGCTTTTTTAATGAGTTCTTCTGTCAGTCTCTTCTCTTTTTCCCAAGGTTTTTCTTCGCTTAAATCAAGAATGACCCCATTTTTTTCAAATGTAGGAGCTAAAGAAGTTTTTGCTCCTGCACTGCAGAGAAAAAACCCAGATTGCAATGCGCTCTTCATCCACTCTTTCAAACGGGCCACTTCACCTGCTGGCAATTTATCTACATCCTCCACGCATACCGCCACCTCCTCTTCAAAAAGGGAAAGCGAGGAAAAGGGAGCCACAATTGTTTCAAAAGAGCTCTCCCCCCCACTAAAAAAAGAGGGTTTACAAGGCAAATGAAAAGCGATTGCCTCAATTGCTTTTTGCCTTTCGTAAGCGTCAGGCACAACCACAAGATAAGAGCGACAGAGGCGATCTGGCGCCGCACTATCCAAATGTTTATAAAAGGCAGACAGGCTCTGATATTTCAGAAAGGTTTTCCAGATTCTTGCTTCCAATCTTATCAGGGTATTCGGACAAAATTCAAGACACCTTATACCGAGAGTGGTTCAAGAATCGGGAATATGACTTGACAGAAGACCCCCTTTCTCTCTATCCTGGGCGCCATGATTTTCTTTAAGAAAAAGAAGAAGAAAGAAGAACCTGAGCCTCCAGCTTCAGCTCCTACACCTGCTCCAAAAAAAGAGAAGGTTGCTGTGAAAAAGGAGCGCTCTCTTCAAGAAATTGCTCACGAAAGAGTGCTTACCGCTGAAGGATGGCGCCGCCAGATGCTCCTGCAACTGAGCAAGCAGAAGAAAGCATAATCTCTTCAGCAAGCTGCCTATAGTCCTCCGTTCCCTTACAGTGGGGATCGTAGAGCGGTATCGGCTTGAGATGAAGGGGCGCCTCAGCAAGGCGGATGTTTTCCCGAATGCACGTAGAGAAGACCTTCCCTGGGAACCGACTCTTCAATTGTTCTACCACCTCTTTTGAATGTTTATTCCGATAGTCAACACGGCATGGTAAAATTCCAAGGATCTCTAGCTCTTTGTTGAGTTTTTGTTTGACAAGTTGAATCGTTTTAAGGAGTTGGACTAGGCCATGTAACGCCATGACATGCGCTTCCACTGGAATCAATACTTCATCTGCAAGTGTCAATGCGTTAAGAGAGATCAGCCCTAAATTTGGAGGGCAATCGATCAAGAGATAATCCCAAGGGTAGCTTGGAAGCATCTCCACTTTTTTCCTTAACGTGTACTCTACTCCAAGTCCAGTAAGAGTTCTTTCGATCCCTGCTAAAAGGGGCGATGAGGGAACAAGGTAAAGTCCTTCTATCGCTGTTTTCTCAATGACTGTTTCAAGAGGCTCTTCCTTAGTAAAAAGGTCAAAAAGCCCCTGTCCTTTATCTTTAAAACCGTACCAAAGGGATGCAGATGCCTGCGGATCGAGATCGATGAGGAGGACTTTATTCCCTTTTTCAACAAGAGTCGCAGCGAGGTTGACAGCTGTTGTCGTCTTCCCCGATCCCCCTTTTTGATTGACGATCGCAAGCTTACGCATATCCCTCCTTCAATTTAGGAAATGCCTGTATAAGAAATTTTTCACTCAGGATTCAAGAAAAAAGTTCAATACTGTCAAAATATACAAAGTCGAGGTTGCACCTCTTAAGCCTTTTTTGGTAGACTTATGCCCCTAAAAACAAGGGGATTTTCATGCTAAGCATTGATCTAAAAGGAAAAAAAGCCTTTGTTGCAGGGATCGGAGATGATCACGGGTTTGGTTGGGCAATAGCCAAGTGCTTAGCAGAAGCAGGTGCTGAAATTATCGTCGGTACATGGGCGCCTATCCTCAAAATTTTTACCACCTCTTTTGCCAATGGGAAATTTGACGCATCACGCGCATTGAAAAATGGGAAGTTGCTGGAGTTTGCCAAGATCTACCCAATCGATGCGGTGTTTGATCACATGGAAGATGTCCCACAAGATGTACAAGCCAATAAACGCTATGCAGAATTGACTCACTACGCTGTTGCAGATGTTGCCAAACAAGTGGAAGCCGATTTTGGAAAAATCGATATTTTAGTCCACAGTCTTGCCAACGCACCTGAAGTGACAAAACCCCTTCTTGAAACTTCGCGCAAAGGGTATTTAGCCGCGATGAGCTCTTCATCCTATTCATTCATCAGCCTTCTTGCCCATTTTGGCCCCATCATGAATCCGGGAGGGTCGGCGCTTGCACTCACTTATCTCGCATCGGAACGAGTCATCCCAGGTTACGGCGGTGGAATGAGCTCAGCTAAAGCAGCCCTTGAGAGCGATACAAGAACACTTTCGTGGGAAGCTGGCCGCAAATGGAACCTTCGCGTCAATGCGATCTCAGCTGGCCCCTATCGCAGCCGTGCAGCAAAAGCAATTGGCATGATTGACGGTATGATCCGATACTCTACAGCCAACGCTCCTCTTACAAAAGAACTCGACAGCGAAGAGGTGGGAATGGTCGCTGCCTTTCTTCTCTCCCCCCTTGCCTCTGCAATGACAGGCGATGTCCTCTACGTCGATAATGGAATGCACGCGATGGGCCTTGCTGTCGATAGCCAAGCGATTACCCAATCTTAATTGCTTTTCGAAGGGCTGCAATGAGTTTATCTTCTCCATCAGAATCTGCAATCAGTTTCGCTTGCTTGAGCAAAAGTTCAGGAGCATGAGCCATCGCGATAGAGAAATCGGAAACCTCAAAAAGACTTAAGTCGTTCTCATCATCTCCAGCGCAAATCACTTTGCCCCCCCTTCCAAGTTGCTCAATTGCACCCTCTAAAGCCTTTCCTTTCGAAGCCATCGGGTGAGTGATGAAAAGGATAGACCAGCCGGGATTGGAAGGATCGCGCACAGAGGAGACTTGAAAAATTTTTCTCTCTCGAACTTTTTTACCTAACACCTCGATCTCAGAGCTTGGGGCATACACTTTTGCAGCTGCAAATTCGGGGATGAGCTCTTTTGTAAAACAATCGACAGGATTCCATTTCTCTTTTTGAATCTCCTGCCATTTTTGCATGATCTTCAATGTGCTGGGGGGAAAATTTTTTTTACGAAAATAGCAGCGATCGCCTTGATCAAATCCGAGGTAGAGGATGAAATCATACCCATTTCCCTCAACAAGCTCTTCAATCTCCGCAATGGCTTCAAAAGGGAGATACCGTTTAAATAGAGCTTTTTTTTCCGGCATCAAAACAGCAGCCGACCCATTCTGCGGCATAAGAATATAGGGAATATCAAGCTCTGAAAGTGCCATCAAAGCATAGCGACACGTTCTCCCCGTCGCTAACGCAATCTGCCATCCCTCTTTTTCAAGGCACTTTAAGTACTGAATGAGAGATGATGGGATCGAATGGGGGTCATTTGTCATCGTCCCATCAATATCAAGTACAATCCAACCGCGCATCTTTTTCCCCGACTTTGTACAAAATTCCGTACGTGACCGCTACCAAGACCAATACCGAACCGAAATCTGACTTCTAAAGAGTTTGCATTTTTCAAGAAACTTGACGAGCAAAAAGCTCATCTGTCATCATCCGCAACATGCTTTTTGCCGATTTGATGAACGATAACCAGAATCTTCCCCCCGCAGATTTCAGCTCAGCCCTGATCCGGATGCTCGTTGCGCTTTTCATCCTCCTTCTCCTCCTTGCGATCACCTATTGGTTTCTGAAACGCCTCAT